>CALBCO010000117.1 GCA_937927265.1 uncultured Verrucomicrobiae bacterium
ACGGGCTGAATGCAGTGGCGGAAATGGAAGCCGCGTTGAAGCGAGCCATCGAGTTGGACGAAAAGTACGACTACGCTGGACCCTTGCGGCTGTTGGCGATTCTGCACTTGCGCACACCGCCGCCCCCAACCAGCATCGGCAGCGCACGCCGAGCCGCGCGCCTGCTGCAACGCGCCACGGAATTATTCCCCGACTACCCGGAAAATTATCTCTATTGGGCCGAGGCGCTCCGCGAAACCGGCCAAGCCGATGCGGCGCGGGCTGCCCTGGCCAAAATCCTGAATGCCCCACCCTGGCCGGGACGGGAACGGGAGAGCGAAGTCTGGCGCGAACAAGCCCGACGGATGCGCATCGAGTAGGCTTGCCGGGGGGCCGGTGCGCCGATACAGTGGCAACCGTTATGGCAGAACTCAACATCAAGAAACTTGTCGCCGACCGGCTCGGCGAGAATTACATCCTACACGAACAGTACATCAATCCAACGTTGGTAAAGGTATTTCGCACCATCAAGTTCGACCGGATTTATGCCAAGGCCAAAGGCCAATATCTTTGGGACAAGGAAGGCAATCGCTACCTCGATATGCTCAGTGGTTTCGGCGTCTTCAGCATCGGCCGCAATCATCCCGCGGTGGCGCAGGTCATTCGCGACGTGCTCGATCTGGACCTGCCGAACATGGTGCAGATGGATTGTGCGTTTCTGGCCGGATTGCTCGCCGAGAAATTGGTCAGCATTTGCCCGCCGCATCTCAACGCCGTGTTCTTCTGTAACTCCGGCACGGAAGCGGTCGAGGCAGCGTTGAAATTTTCACGGGCCGCAACGGGCCGCAGCAAGTTTGCCTACCTCGATCACGGCTGGCATGGGTTGACGCTGGGCTCGCTGGCGTTGATGGGCAACGACGAGTTCCGCGAAGGGTTCGGCGACATGTTGCCCGGCGAGCGCATTGAGTATGGCAACCTTGATCATCTGGAGCGGGTGTTAGCCAAGAAAGACATCGCGTGCCTGGCGGTGGAATGCATCCAAGGCAAAGGCGTGCGGATTGCACCCGCCGAGTACTTGCCGGCGGCGCAGGAGCTTTGTCGCAAATACGGCACCCTGTTGTTCTGTGATGAAGTCCAGACCGGCTATGGGCGGACCGGCAAGATGTTCGCATTCGAGCACTGGAACTTGGAGCCCGATATCATCTCGACGAGCAAGGCACTCAGCGGCGGCTATGTGCCCGTCGGGGCGATGATCACCCGCCGGGCCATTTACCAAAAGTTGTTCAACCGCATGGACCGATGCTGGGTACACTCGTCGAGTTTCGGCCGCAACAACCTCGGCATGGCGGTCGGCTTGGCGACGTTGCACATTTTAGAGCAGGAGAAACTGGTCGAACGCAGTGCCGTGCAGGGGCAGAAATTGATGGATGCCGTGAACGCCCTCAAGGCGAAGCACGAAGTGCTGCTCGAAGCCCGGGGCAAAGGATGCATGATCGGCATTGAGTTCCGCGAACCACAAAGCCTCAGCCTCAAACTAGCCTGGAAGGCGGTCCACGCAGCACATGACGGCCTGTTCGCGCAAATGGTGGTGATGCCCTTGCTCGACAAACATCACATCCTCACGCAAGTCAGCGGCAACCACGGCGACATCATTCGCATCCTCCCGCCGTTCGTCATCACCGAGGAGGACATCGCCTATTTCGTCAACGCGCTTGACCAGGTATTGACTGAGTCGCAAAACCCGCTCGGCCCGATGTGGGGATTGGGCAAGAACCTCGTCAAAGCCGCGCTGGCCAACAAATCCGTGGCTGCTCACCCCGGCCAGCGGCAATGACGGGACTGACGCGCCTCACCTACCGGAATGAACGGTGGCGCGCGGTCTTCACGGGCGCGCTGGAAACAGCCAGCACGACGTTCCTGTTGCTGATCGCCGTGCAACATTTCGCGGCGGGACCGACGGCGAAGGCGCTGATCGCCGCCGGGCCGAGTGTGGGGATGTTGCTGGCGCCGCTCGCGGTGTCGGTGGCGGCGGGCCGGCGGTGGTCACCGGCACGGACGGGCATGCTGCTCAGCGCCGTGGGCGCGGGGTGTTGCCTGACGATGGCGGCGCTGCCGCGGCTGCCGGTGTTTGTCGTGGGCGCGGTGGCGAGCCTGGCAACCGCCACGCTGGGGATTCCCTTTCTGACGCAGATTTATCAGGACAACTATCCCGACCGAGAACGGGGCCGGCTGTTTTCGCGGGCGCTGATGATTCGGGTGGCGGTGGCGGCGGCGTTCAGTGAGTTGGCCGGTCGGGCGTTGTCGGTCCGGTTGGAATGGTTTCCGGCCTTGTTGGTCGTGTACGGCGCGGCGTTTGCCGGGTCCGCCGCGTTCTTGGGCCGGACGCCGGCGCGGGCGTTGGCGCCCAGCGGCGGCACGCATCCGTTTCGGGCGCTCCGCTATGTGCGGGAGGATCGGGTGTTTCGGTTGACGCTGATCGCGTGGATGTTGATGGGGTTTGCCAATTTGATGATGTGGCCGTTGCGGGTCGAGTATCTGGCGAATCCTCGGTACGGGTTGGCGTTGTCGGCGGCGCTGGTGGCGTTGCTGACCGGGGTGATTCCGAACGTGGCGCGGCTGGTATTGAGTCCGTTGTGGGGGTGGTTGTTTGATCACCTGAACTTCTTTCTCTTGCGCGTGGTGTTGAATCTGGGGTTTGCTTTGGGCATCGTGGCGTTTTTTGCGAGCGGCAGCTTTGCCGGGCTGGTCGTGGGAGCCGTGGTGTTTGGCGTGGCCAACGCGGGCGGCGACGTGGCCTGGACGTTGTGGGTGACGAAGTTTGCGCCGCCGGAACGGGTGGCGGATTACATGTCGGTGCACACGTTTTTTACCGGGTTGCGCGGCGTCGTGGCGCCGTTGGTGGCGTTTCATCTGGTGGCGGGCTGGTCGGTGGCGGCGCTGGGATGGTTGAGCGCGACGTTGATTTTGTTATCGTGCCTGCTGCTCGTGGGCGAAATTCGCGCCGGCAACGCGCCGGATCCGGCGACGGTATTGGTGAACGAGGCCGCGAAGAAAGGGGCAAGATGAGTTACGTGGATGATTTGCTGTGGCGGGTGCCGTGGCTGCAACCGTTGATCCCGCTGGTCAGCCTGGCGGTGCTGCTGTTCACGATCTGGATGATCGTGGACTGCATTCGCCACGGTCGGGAATGGTACTGGATTCTGATCATGGTCGTTTTTTGGGGCATCGGCGCGGTGATCTATTTCTTCGTCTGCAAGTGGGGCGAGACCGGCGTTCACCAAAAGCTGCGCCAGCGCCGGCGCATCAAAGACGAGATTCAGGATCTCAAAACCAAGATTCATCATCTCGACAAGGCCGAACACTATGCAGCGTTGGGCGATCTGTATCAGGAGCAAAACCACCTCGCCGAGGCCGAACAACAATACCGGGCGGCTCTAGCCCGCGACGCGGAGTTGTGGGAAACCGCGGCGCATCTGGGGTACGTGTTGTTGGCACAAGGCAAACCGGACGAGGCGTGGACGTGGCTCGAAGCGGCCGTCCGGCGCCAACCGTGGGCCGAGTATGGCCGGCTGCTCTGGGAGGCGGCACGGTGTCAAGCGCGCCGCGGTCAACTCGACGCCGCCCGCCACCTCTACCGGCAACTGTTAACCAAGCACACCTATTCCGAAGCCCGGTTGGAGTATGCGGAGGTCCTGGAGAAACTCGGCGACCGGCAGGGCCGCACCGAGGTGCTTCAACAACTCATTGCCGAGGCGCAACACGTGCCGGCCTTTCAACGCAAACAAGAAGCCCATTGGGTGCGACGCGCGGAGAGCATGCTGCGCGGTCTGTAGCCCGGTCTTGAGTTTGCAGGGGCGGGGTGCGATAAACTGAACCGGTTCATGCGCCGAAAATTTTTGACAACTGTGGCTGGCGGGGTTTGCCGGCATCCGTGGTGGCTGGTCCTGCCGGCAGTAGTGGCCGCCGTCGTCGCCGGGCTTTACACAGCCGCCCGGCTCGAATTCAAAACCAGTCGCAACGACCTCATCGGTCGCGACAGCGAGTATTGGCGGCTCTACAGCGAATACGCCCGCGAATTCCGCGACGAGGAAGATTATCTCCTCGTCGTCGAAAGCAACGACCCGTCAGCCAACCGCCAGGTGGTGGACGCGCTCGCCGCTGCGCTGTTGTCGCCGAGCAATAATCCCCATCCCGCCGACTCGAAGGACGCACAACAATTTGTGGCCGAGGACTTGTTCTACCGCGTCCGATTCGATGCCATGCAGGAGCGGTATCTGTATTTTCTGAGTACGAACGAGTTGATCGAAATCCGTGATGCGATCAAGGATTTCCAGCAACTCGTTGCGGTGCTCCAGGCCAATCCCCGCTTGTCCACATTCTTTGACGCGATGCGACAGATGCTCGAACAGATGGCGGTTGCACCGCCTGCAGAACGGAAGCGGATGGAAGCGTTCTTGCC
The DNA here is from genome assembly GCA_937927265.1 of uncultured Verrucomicrobiae bacterium. Classification (GTDB taxonomy): domain Bacteria; phylum Verrucomicrobiota; class Verrucomicrobiia; order Palsa-1439; family Palsa-1439; genus CALBCO01. The sequence goes on from CALBCO010000117.1 coordinate 4,439, forward strand.
GACCGTGACCGCCATCGTTCGACAGTTGGCGACGCGGGAACAGAACCCCGCGGCCAGTGGGCTGTTGTCGCCGTGGGCCAACGCGTTTTTCAGTGAGGAGATGCTCGGCGAGGCTCGGCAACAGATGCAGTGGGAGGGCTACAACGCATTCGCCAACGGACGAATGTTTCTGCTGCTCGTGCATCCGCGTGGACCGGGCGATGGCCCGTCGCCTCATGAAGCCACGGTGGCGAAGTTGCGGCGCATCCTGGCCGAAGTGGCCCAACAAAATCCCGATGTGAGAATCAGCCTGACCGGCGAGCCTGTGCTCGACCTCGACGAGATGCTCCAATCTCAGCGCGATGCGACCTGGGCAACGTTGCTGACGTTGGTGTTGATCGGGTTATTGTTTGCCTTCAGTTTCCACGAAATCTGGCGGCCCGTACTGGCGACGGTGTGTCTGATGTTAATTGTCGCTCTAAGCATGGGTTGGGCAACTCTGGCGGTGGGACATCTGAATCTCATCACGGTCACGTTTGCCGTGATGATTCTGGGGTTGAGCGTGGACCTCGGCATTCAGATCATCGCCCGTTACGAAGAAGAATTGGCGCGCGGCGTTGAACGATGCGCGGCCATGCGAGCGGCCATCGAACAGACTGGGCCGAGCATTATCACGGCGGCATTAACGAACGCAGCGGCGTTTCTGGCGATGGGGTTGAGCGGGTTTCGCGGTGTGATCGAACTGGGGGTGATCGCCGCCGGCGGCATGGTGCTGGCGTTGGGCGTTATGTTGTTCGTGCTGCCGGCGCTGATTATCGCCGTGCGGCCCCGGCAGGAGTCCACATTCATCCCGGCGCGCGTGGCAGCCCGGTGGTTTGGCCGGCAACTGCACCGACACCCGTGGCTGATCGTGGCGCTATGCACCATCGTCACCGGCGTGGCGGGCTGGGGCATGACGCGGGTACGCTTCGATTACAACGTCCTCAACCTCCAATCGCGGGGGCTGGAGTCTGTGGAGGTGGAAAAACGGTTGCTGGGAAGCGACGCACACTCAACGATTTTCGCGGCGGTGGTGGCTTCGGACCTCGCCGAAACACGCCGGCTACATGCCGCACTCGAACAGCACACCAATGAAATCATCAGTGTGGCCAGCATTGCGCCGCTGTTGCCCGAGCAACAGGAAGAAAAGGCGGCCATCATCCGCCAGATTCAGGCGCGCCTTGACCGGCCCAAGTTTGCGTTATCTGCTGAGTCGCTCAATTTCGACGAGTTGACCGGCGTCTTGCGATCGTTGGAATTGCGGGCACGTGACCTCGCCCGTGACGCGGCCGGTCATTCACAATGGGCGGCTCTGACGGACGCGCTGCGGCAGGCGCGCACCCGTTTGGCCGCGGCGACTCCGGCGATGATCGCGCAACTCTCGGCGTATGAGCGCCGGTTTTTCGCCGACTTGGAAGCGCAACTGGCGATGATGGCGACGCAGGTGACGGACCGGCCGATGACGCTGGCCGATGTGCCGCCAGAGTTACGTTCGATGTTGATGAACAAGGACGGCACAAAGTTTTTGCTGCGGGTGTTTCCGCGCGAGAACATTTGGGATCGCGAGCCGCTGGTGCGATTTGTGCGGGCGGTGCAGACTGTGGCGCCGCAAGCGACCGGCACACCGCTGGGGATTTATGAATTCGTGGACATTTTACAGAAGGGCTATCTCAAGGCGGCGGCATGGGCATTTGTGGTGATCGTGATCTTGGTGGCCCTGGATTTTCGGCATGCGGGCGCAGCGGCGTTGACGATGTTGCCACTGGTCGTGGGGGCACTCTGGATGGTGGGCGCGCTCGGCGTGTTGGGGATCCCCCTTAACCCGGCGAATATCATGACGTTGCCGCTGATCGTCGGGATTGGCGTGGCCTACGGCATCTATGTAATGCAACGGTACCGCGAAGATCACGATTCCAGCGTGTTTGGCAAGAGCACCGGCCGGGCCGTGGTGTTGAGCGGCTTGACGACGGTGGTGGGGTTCGGCAGCCTGATGATTGGCAAACATCAGGGAATTTTTACATTGGGTCTGGTCATGTCCGTCGGCGTGCTGGCGTGTCTGATCGCGGCGCTGTTGTTGTTGCCGGCGCTGTTGGAAATCGCCCGCCGCCACAGTTGGCGGATTTGATTCTGTCGTGCTTATCAAGCACCCCGCTGGGGCAATTCCAAGGACGGGAGAATCGCCGTCAGGAAGTCGGCAAGATTGCGGCCAGCGCGCTTGGCCCGGTAGCCGAGACGGGCGAGATCGGTCAACACGCGGACATCACGGACGCAAGCGGAGAGGACCCGCCTGCGTTGGAGTTGGCCCATCACGAAGAAATCGTTGAACTGTTCGGGCAAGTCGTCGCGATTACTGTCGGTGATGCAGCGGACAGCCAGGAATGCGGCTCCGGCGGCGGTGGCAACGGCGGCAACGGCACTCGTTTCCATGTCCACCGCCGCGCCGCCAGTCGCGCGTCCGATGCGGCGTTTATCTTTTGCCTTGAGCACAGTCTCCGGCGCGGTGACGATCTTGCTCTGGTGCAGATTCCATGAACCGGGAGCGGAGAAGGAACTGGCAACGAATCGAACCGGCACGTGGTTCCACTCGACGCGGTGGCCATCATCGCGGGTGAGGTCCAAGATTTCCGTACCCACCACGAGGTCGCCATTGGCCACGTCATCGCGCAAGCCACCGCCAAACCCGGCGCTGATGATGAGGTCGGGACGGTAACTGCGAACGGTGATTGCAGCGGCCACGCGGGCACATTCTTTGCCGGCGCCGAGCGCGAGCAAGGCGACCGGCTGGCCCGCCAATATTCCCTCATAGAAATCCAGATGTTCAAGACGAACAACTTGCGGCGAGGCAACTCGGCGCAGAATGGGGGAAAGTTCTTGTTGGACGGCGACGAGGATCGCAATCATGGGTGCGCGCCACAGCCACCGGCGTTACCCTGCCCGGCAGCAACCGCGGCTGCGGCTTCGCGTTCGGCGAGTTTCTGTCGGATCGCGGACGGTTCGTTCGTGGCGCGGCCAGGGCCGGCGCTGACGCCGTTGAACGCATGGACGTGGCTGGCATCCCGGCAGCCTTTGGGGCGCGGACCGAAGTTGTACTTGAGCATCTTCCAAAGGTCACCCGGTTGGGTATCAATGCCAAGTGAGACGGTCGGCTCGTAGCCGCAATGGGTCATGCAATTTTCGCAGCGCGGGTCGCGGACGACGCCGTTGAACACGCCATATTTATCCCAGTCCACCTTTTCCAACATCTCCCGGTAAGTGCGGTAATGAGCGTCAGTCATCAGGTAGCAAGGGGCTTTCCAACCCGCAATGTTGCGGGTGGGGATAGCCCAAGCCGTGCAGTGGAGGTCGCGTTGGCCGGCCAGAAATTCCAGATAAGCAGGTGTGCCAAACAGCGGATACTTCTTCCCCCAAGCGACGACGTTTTTGAATTTCTCCTGCGTCAGTTTGCGGGTCAGAAAGAAATCTTCCGGCTTGCCCTTGCCGCGTTTGACCATGTCCAGCTTGGCGGCGTCATAATCGTAGCCTGGGCTGATGGTGAAGCCGTCCACGCCGAGCGACGAGAGATAATCGAGCAAGTGTTCGATCTCCTGCATATCGGTCTCTTTGAACACGGTGGCATTGGTGGCGACTTGGTAGGCGAGAAGCTTGGCCATTTTGATGGCCGCGATGCATTCCTTGAACACGCCCTTACGTTCGACAATAAGATCGTGTGTGCGTTCGAGTCCATCCACGTGGACGTTCCAATACATCCATTGGGTTGGTGCGATGCTCGGTTTGTGGTCGTTTTTGCCCTTACGGATCTCGCTGGCTTCTTTCTCCGTAATCAAACCAGCCGCAAGCAAGGCCGCCAGTTTCGGTTCGGTGGCCGGGGAGTAGGTCCGGGCAAGCCAATCGAGCATTTTTTGACGCATGCGGGCAGAGTTGGTGCAGATATAGACGATGCGGCGTTGTTGCAAGAGACCGTGAACAAGCTCTTCTATGAATGGATAGATCGTTGGTTCGCCGCCGCAAATCGAGACCATCGGCGCATCACACTCGACGGCGGAGCGGAGGCAATCCTCGAGGCTCATGACGTCTTTGAGGGAGGTGGAATACTCGCGAATGCGGCCGCAGCCGGTGCAGGTGAGATTGCAGGTATGCAACGGTTCCAGTTGGAGGACGAGGGGAAACTTTCGCACACCCTTTAATTTGTTGACGATGATGTGCCGGGCGATCCGGAGGCTGAGTGCGAGCGGGAATCTCATTAGTCCTCGCGGCGGGTGGTCAACGTTCGGAGCCGGGCCACTTTCCGGTAGAGCCGTGGTTGTTCGAAAAACTTCTGCAACGCCCGCGATTTTTCTTGTTTGCGCGGCACGGGCGGGAAGTTGTTGAATTTCTGCCGGGCATACATGCCAAGCGCCATCAGCGGGAAATAGTGCCGGTAGTGATGGTAGCGGAGGTAGAACACTTTCGGGAAACCGGTGCC
>CALBCO010000118.1 GCA_937927265.1 uncultured Verrucomicrobiae bacterium
TACTAAACCTCTCACAATTGTGTCTACATCAAGCGGCATAGGCGGTTGAGGGCGCATGGAAGAACGAGCGGACAAGGAGGGGCGACTTCTGCAACGAACGCAGGTGGGCGAGGACTTCCCGCGTCATCTGATCGTGGCCAGTGATGACCTTGCGCCCGATCCCGTTGTTCTTCAGATGACTCCAGACGTGCTCGCCGGGATTCAGTTCGGGGGACTAGGGCGGAAGGAAGAACAGCCGCAGTTTAGCGGCAACACGTTCCAGAAATCGCCGCACCTTGACCGCCTTGTGAGTCGGATGCCCGTCCACGATCAGAAAGATCGGCCGTCGCATGCCTTGGAGCATCCGCTTGAGAAAGCCGATGAACACCTCGGCGTTCACGCGGCCGTGCACGCCCATGAATCGAAAGTCACCCCGGCGGCTGACCGCCGAAATCAGATTCAGTCCCAAGCGGGCCCCCGTCGTGGAGACAATCGGAGTCCGTCCTCGCGGAGCCCACGTCGTGCCAGCGTGAGCGTCGGACCGCACCCCGGCTTCGTCGCCGAACCAGATTTCGGCCTGATGGGCCTTGGCCAGCGCGCGAATCCGAGGGAATTCCTCCCGCAGCCATCGTTCCACCGTCGCGGGGTCCTGCTGGTACGCGCGCCACAACGGACGTTGCGCCGACAAACCCAGTTGATTCAGCAAGCGGCACACCGACGCGCGACTGAGGCGAATGCCGAATCGCCGCTGGATCAGCACGCCGACCCTGGGGCTGGTCCACAGGGCGAACCGGAACTTGTACTGCTGCGGGTGACCCATCGTCACCGCCTTGTAGACCCACGCCATCGCCTTCGCGTCCAGTTTCGGTTTGCGCCTTCCGCGCTTGCGTGCGTCCCAACGATGCCATCCGCCGTCACGATAGCGCGCCAACCATCCGTAGACCGACGTCCGGTGGACTCCCAGTACTCGCGCGACTTGCTCCGGCGACTCTCCGCTCTGCACCGCCGAAACTCCCCGCCGTCGCCGGTCCGTCAATTGTCGTGACTCAATCGCCGGGCGTCCGTCGAGGGTCTGGCTTTCATGCCCGGAATGCTCGCACAACATCCCGGTGGATGTCGAGATCATTATGAGATGGTTAGTAAACGGGGAATGCACAAAATTCCAGACACCTCAATCATGACTAAATTCAGTGCTGCCCAACCTGGCGATCAGCCATTGACCAAGCGCTTCGGCCAACTCGCCACCGCCTTCGCCCGCCAGTCCAACGTCTCCATCCCCACCACCTCCGGCAATGGGGGGACAGACCTCTGCCGCCTATCGGTTCCTCGACAACCCCAACGTCCAGTCTCGCGACCTGTTCGCTCCCCACATCGCACAGACTCTCCGCCACGCCAGCGGCGTCGCTCGTGCGGGCAGGCACCACCACCTTACCCCATTACAGCGCACGCTGCGACACCACCGGCTCGGGGCCGCTCAGCAACAACGCCACCCCCCCCGCCGGTACCTACACCGCCTCTTCGCCTTCACCCCGCAACGCCAACCGCCCAGTCTGCCGGACGCCCAATGCGGGGCGCGCGCCGCCGAAGGATGTGCGTAATGAACAGGCGAGAGCACCGCTTTCCCAGCCGGCAACCGCCGGTAACCGCTCGTTCTCCATGGCTTACGGAGAACCGATGCAAACAGAAATCTGTGCGTCATCGTTCACATTGGCCGGGAAGTGAGGTGCGGGAGCAACGCCGTTGATGACCAAGGCACAGTGGCTGGAGAGAATGACGTTGGCGCGTGCCTGTGAGAAGCCCTGCGGGAAAGCAACCTCGCGAAAACTGTTCACTCCCCGATGAACCGTTCCGTACTGCGCTAATGATTCAGGACTGCTCAGCGTCCGAACAACTCCGCCAATTTCTGTTGCCGGTAGGCAAAAATCCTGACCACATCGTGGCGGACGAATAGCCAGTCGGTCAGCCTGCCGCCCGCTACGGCGTAGCGGACCCGATCGGTAACCACTGTGCCGCCGTCGCGCTCCGTGAACCGGTGTTCGTGCTGCCAGAGCCGGTACGGGCCGTGCCGCTGTTCATCCACAAATCGCTCTGGCGGCTCCCAAGCCGTGATCTCACTCTGCCAACGCAGGGGCCACCCATGCAGCCGAAGCCGATAATCAATCAAAGCCCCGACCCGCATCACTATCGGCCGGGGCGTCAGAATCTCAAACCGCAACCACGGCGGCGTGAGGATATTCAGATTCCCCGCGTCGGCAAAAAACTGAAAAATCTCCGCTCGCGGCCGCGGCAACCATTGTTCGGCCGCCAGCGTGCTCAGCCCCGCGTCGCGACCCAAAATGATCGGCGAGTGAGTCATGGCCAAATCTCGCTGCCGGTGGCTGTGATCACTCGACGATGAGGACTGTTTGCAGCAGTCTTTCCCGAACGCGACGGTTGTTCTTGCATGGCAGACCAACGATACTCACCCAGCCGCCCATCGCGAAGAACAATATCATCGGCGTTTTCAAGGGCGCACCAGCGCGCGCCGCGCGGAGCCGGCGAGCGGGGAGAAGCGAGACCTGATATTCCCGGCTCGGTTTTCAGCGTCGGGCAAAAGTGGCGCGCGGGCGGAACTTGTCGTATGAGTACCAGCCTGAACTGCTCAACGAAAGGAAACCATGGAGCCGATTCTTACAGACAGTCAGTTGTTGCAAGCGCTGCGGTGGCGGTACGCGACCAAAGTGTTCGACCCCACCCGGCAAATTCCGGCCGACATTTGGGCCACGTTGCAAGAGGCGCTTGTGTTGTCCGCGTCGTCGTTCGGCCTTCAGCCGTACCGGTTCATCGTCGTCAACGACCCCACGGTCCGTGCCAGGCTTTTGGCTCACGCCTGGGGACAACGGCAGGTGGTGGACGCCGCCCGGTTCATCGTGTTTGCGGCGCGCACGGCGATGACCGAAGCCGAGATTGACCGGTTTTTGGATCGCATGATCGCAGTGCGTGGCGGCAACCGGACGGCGCTCGCGGGGTACCGGCAAATGATGACCGATAGCTTGCTGTCCCCCACTGCCGCTGCGCGGATTCCGCATTGGGCTGCTCGGCAATGTTACATCGCGTTGGGCAATTTGCTCACCTGTGCTGCATTGCTGGGCGTGGATACGTGTCCGATGGAAGGTTTTGTGCCCGCAGAATTTGACCAAGTGCTTGGCTTGGCAGCGCAAGGATATGCGGCGGTGGTTTGTTGCGCTCTCGGTTACCGGAGCGTCGCCGACAAGTACGCCAGCGCGCCCAAGGTTCGTTTCCCGGCCCAAGAATTGATCCAGACGGTCTAAGCGGCACAAGAACAGTCGCTACAACAACGGGGTGACGCCGAAGTCCTCCAGCAACAACCGGCTGCTGATCTTGGCCGACTCGAAGATGACCGGCAGCCCGCTGCCGGGATGCGTGCCGCCGCCGACCAAGTACATCCGCTCAAATTCCTCGAACCGGTTCTGCGGACGGAAATGGAGCATCTGGCCCAGGTTGTGGGCGAGGTTGAACGTCGCACCTTTGTAGATGCCCACCTTGCGCTTCCAGTCCGCCGGCGTCACGATCCGCTCGAACCGGATGCGGCGTTCGAGATCGTCGAGGCCGATCTTCTTCAATTGCCGCAACGTCACCTGCCGGTAACGGTCGCGCTCCTTGCCCCAGTCAATGTTCGGATGTTGATGGCTCACAGGCAACAACACGTACAGCGTACTGCGCCCCGCCGGCGCCAGCGTCTCGTCGGTTCGGCACGGGTTCTCCACGTAGAACGACGGATCTTCAGTCAACACGTGCCGGTTTTCGATGTCGTCGAGGTTCTGCCGGTAATCGCGAGCGATGTAAATGTTGTGGTGTTGCAACTGGTCGTACCGGCCTTCGATGCCGAGATACAGCATGAATGTCGAGCACGAAAACCGTTTGCGGGCCAGCGTCTCGTCCGTCCACTTTCGGCGGAGCCGGTTCGGAATGAGTGTGGTCATCGCGTGGCCAAAATCAGCATTGACCACGACAGCATCGGCGCGATGCTCGCCTTGTGCCGTGCGCACGCCCACCGCGCGTCGGCCGTTGAAGAGGATTTCCTCGACCGGTTCGTTCAGCCGGATCTGCGCCCCGAGTTCGGTGGCAACGCGGGCCATGCCAGCGGTGAGCGCATTACAGCCGCCGATGGGATGGAAAATGCCATGTTCATATTCGAGGAACGAAAGGATCGAAAACAGGCTCGGACATTGAAACGGTGACATGCCGAGATATTTGGATTGGAACGTGAATGCCAGTTGCAGGCGCGGGTCTTTGAAGTAGCCGGCCAACTCGGCGTGCAATGACTTCCACGGTTTCAAGTAGGGCAACACTTTGACCAGCCGCATCTGGAACAGGCTGGTCCAACCGAGGAATGGCGCTTGGAGACAAGGCGCAAACTTCTCCAGCTTTACCCGGTTGTACGCCATGAACCGGCGAAACTGCGGGGCGTCGTGCGGAGCGATCTTGGCGATCTCGGCGACCATGCGCTCGACGTCCGGCGTGCAGAGCAGCTCGCCACCCGCGCCGAAGATGAGCCGGTATTGCGGGTCGAGTTGTTTCATCGGCACTTCGCGGCGCAGGTCGCGCCCACAGGCCGCAAAAATCTCGTCGAGGATTTGCGGGTACAGGAAAAACGTCGGGCCGAGATCGAACCGGTAGCCGTCACCTTCGATGGGGGAGGTGCGGCCGCCGACACGCGGTTGTTTTTCGACGACGGTGACGTTCAGGCCGGCTTGAGCAAGCAACATCGCCGACGCCAATCCGCCGGGGCCGGCGCCGATGATGAGGATGCGTTTGGACATGGGCGAATTATGACCTGAGGGAAGATGTGGCGCCAAGCACGGAGACATCGCGCGCCGAGTGCGCGAGCGACGAACGCGGTGCGGTCGGCCGGGCGGTCATCGCCGACGATTCCTCCGGTCAGCTTGTTCGGCTGCGTCTGAATCGAGCGCAGCAATACCGTCAGGTTCTGCTCCTCGTTCCCTACCGGAATGATGATCCTGAATTCCGCAGTTGAATTGTCGTGGGTCTGGCGCGCCGCCGTTTCCAAGGTAAGTACGGCGTTCGGCGCGCCCGGCGGGAGCGCCCTACCGTTCCCCCAGCAGGTGAGGCCATCCAGCCACTCCAAGTGGTTGGTTCTGCAGGTCATCGCCAATTCTGCCCACTTTCAACTGCGGCTGATAGGATGATAGTAATTTCCTCGGCGGGTGCGGCGAGTGGGTTGGCGGCGGTTGTGGAGACGCGGATTTGTGGATTCTTCCTCGTCCCATCCAAAAGCGCCGCAGGCGCGGTGCATTCCAAAGCCGATCGGCCTATGGGCGGGATGCCGGCCCGGTATGCCCGTGTCTTTGGAGTGCGGTGCGGCAGCACCGCTTTCCTGGCCGGCGACCGTCGGTGCCTGTTTGCTCCCTTCAGCCACGTGAGCCGGGCGCAGACAGGAATGTCCGCGCCACCTTCCACGTCGAACCGGTCGTGTGATGGCGGAACAACGCCAAACCAGTTGCGACCGTCTGACACAACCCTGCCGGACATGACACGCTGTTTGTTGGTCAAACTGACCCAGCGCCAACACTCCTGGAGTTCTGGCTACTTTGCATCTTGCGATCTTGAGGCAGTTTGCAAAAGAGCTAATGGAGCTGGCACCGGCGTTGCTAAATCCGACTCGTGGAAATCACAGATGAAAGGATGGTGATGAACATGGCATTGGTACGTTGGACTCCGAGAACCGACCTGTGGGACCCGTTCGCGAGCTTGGCGGATCTGCAGGAGGAAATGAACCGGTTGTTTGACACCTCCCTGCGGCGGTTTGGCAGCCGCGCCGCCGACGGCGCGTTCCTGCCTGCCTGCGACATTGTGGAGGAGAAAGACCGCCTGTTCGTCCGCATGGACCTGCCCGGACTCCGGAAGGAAGACGTGAACGTGACCCTGCAGGAAGGCGTGCTCACGGTCAAAGGCGAGCGCAAGATCGAAGACGCCAAGGATGCCAACTACTACCTGCGGGAGCGCGTTGCGGGGTCGTTCACCCGCGCCATTGAATTGCCGGTCGCCGTCAATGCCGGCAAGATTGACGCGCATTTCCGCGATGGCGTCCTCGAAATCACGTTGCCCAAGGCCGAGGAAGCCAAGCCGAAACAGATCGAAGTCAAAGTGGGCTGAGTGCACCGCGGCCATTGCCCACAAATCACAGGCCGGTCCGCATGTCGCACGCGGCACCGGCCTGTTTTTTTCCGTGGGAAACGTTTTGGCCGAAACGCTGACTGGAAGCTGGAGGAAATAGCAATATGGAAATCTTAACCCTTGTCATCGCACTCATCAGTCTCGCGGTGGCCGGTCTCACCTATTGGCGCGCCGGCGGCCAGCGCGATTGGGAACGCCTGCGTGCCAAACAAAAAGAACTCGCCGATGCGCTGTTGTTCGTCGTCGAGGAAATGTATGAGGAAAGCCGGTTGAGCCTGCGCCAGACCGCCGACGGTTTGCAGCAACTCAAATCTGAGGCAATCCGTGAGCTGGAACATCAAATCGAACGCGCTATCCAGCAACTCGCCGCGTTGGAAAAACATCTCGAAGAAGGCCTGAAATCAGCGGGTACTACCGCCTTGGCTGCCACCCATAAAATCGAACGCTCCCTGCGTCGCCGTGTTCGCCGGTTGGAAGCGCGCGGCTCGCTGCTGTTCGCCAAAGCCGCCGCCACCTTGGCCATCCGCCACGCCAACAACGGTGAACTGCCTCGCGCCGAGAAACGCCTCGATGAAGCAACCGCCCTGTTGGCGCTCGCCCGCGAAACCATGCGGGCCGACCATGCCTACGATGCGCATTTCGACGCAGTCAAACGCAACTTGGCCGAGGCCATCAATGCCGTCCGCGCCGAGGCCCAGGACATTCGCCAGCGCATTGACCAGGTGATCGCCGAAAACGACAAACTGATCGGCGCGCTCGAAGTTGATGAACAGCAAGACGCCAACAATCCAACAAAGTAACAGAAAGGAGAATAGCATGAAAACCTCTGCAACTCTTACTCTCACTGTCCTGATCTTCATTCTCGTCGCCAGCCCAGTCCGTGCTGTGTTGGACGAAAAGGCAACCGCACCGGCTCGTGACCTGAGCCGAGCCTTCGAGGCGGTCGCGGCGCACGTCCGCCCGGCCGTTGTCAGCGTCTATTCGGAAAAAACCGTCAAGTTCCGGAGCTTCGAGTGGAACTTCCCCTTCGGCGACGACTTCTTTCAACGGTTCTTTGGCGACGACTGGCCCGGCCAGCCGCGCCGCCGCGGTGAAGCACGTCCGCGCGAATACCGGGTACCGCAACGCGGCGCCGGCTCCGGTATGATTGTGGACAAAGACGGCCACATCCTCACCAACTGGCACGTTGTCCGCGACGTGGACAAAATCAAAGTCCAACTCGCCGACAAACGGCAGTTCGAAGCCGAGATTGTCGGTAAAGACGAGAAATCCGACGTGGCCATCATCAAAATCAAGGGCCGCGTTCCGAAAGACCTGCCCGTTGTCTCGCTCGGCAACAGCGATGATCTGAAAGTCGGCGACTGGGTGCTGGCCATCGGCGCGCCGTTCGGTCTCGCCCAAACCGTCACCGCCGGCATCATCAGCGCCGTCGGCCGCGCCAACGTCGGCATCGCCGATTATGAGGACTTCATCCAGACCGACGCCGCCATCAACCCCGGCAACTCCGGCGGTCCGCTCGTCAACATGCGCGGCGAAGTCATCGGCATCAACACCGCCATTGCCACCAGCGTCGGCCAGTTTGCCGGCGTCGGCTTCGCCATCCCGGTCAACATGGCCAAAAGCATGATGCCCACACTGCTCAAAGGCGACAGCGTCACCCGCGGCTACCTCGGCGTCATCATCCAGGACATCAACGACGAACTGGCTGAGCAATTCAAGCTGCCAGACAATCAAGGCGCGCTTGTTTCGCAAGTCACTAAAGACTCACCCGCCGACAAAGCCGGTATCA
>CALBCO010000119.1 GCA_937927265.1 uncultured Verrucomicrobiae bacterium
ACCATCGGCGCGGTGCTGTTCTATCTCGGCGCGGAGTTCGCCGAGTTGAGCATTGCGTACTGGTCGCCGGTGTCGGCGCACCGTGACGCGTTCAATCTCGTGTTGTTCGGGCCGTTCTGGTGGGTGTTCTGGATTGTGCACCTCGGCGGCGCGCTGGTGTCGCTCGTTCTGCTCCGCCGGTGGCAATCGTTGCCGGTCGTCGGCACGGGCGCGTTCCTCGTGGCGCTGACGTTTGTCTCCACGCGCTTGAACATCCTCATTCCCGGCCAGGCAGTGGAGCAACTCAAAGGATTGCGCGAGGCGTTCACGCATCCGCGCCTCAATCACTACTACGAGGCGACGTTGAACGAATATCTCGTCGCGATTTTTGTCGGCGGCGCGAGCGTGTTGCTGGTGGCCGTGGGCGTGAAACTGATTCAGCAACTCTTTGATTCCCGGGAGGCAAAAGCATCATGAACGAGACAACCTTTGATCCCTCGCGCCGGCAATTCCTCGCCAAAGGCGCGTTGCTCGGCGGCGCGGCGGCCGCGGGCGCGGTGTCGCCCGTGCTCGGCGCGGCGGCGCAGAACGCCATCCTCAACAGCAAGCGGCCGGACGCGCCGTATGAGTTGGATGACCCGGAAAACATCCTCTATTCCGTTTGTCTCCAGTGCAATACCGGCTGCGGCATCAAATGCAAAATCCAGAACGGCGTGCTGACCAAGATTGACGGCAATCCGTACAACCCGTGGACGATGTACCCGCACGTGCCGATGACCGCCTCGCCGGTTGAAGTCGCGCGGGTGGACGGCGGGTTGTGTCCGAAGGGACAGGCTGGGTTGCAGACCGCGTATGACCCCTACCGGATCCGCAAAGTGCTCAAGCGCGCCGGTAAACGCGGCGAGAACAAGTGGGTCACGATTGACTTTGATCAGGCGGTGAAGGAGATCGTCGAAGGCGGCAAGTTATTCGCCCATGTTCCCGGCGAGGAAAACCGGCACGTCGAAGGACTGCGCAGCATCATGGCGTTGACGGACGACAAGATCGCCAAGGAAATGGCCGCCGACGTGAAAGCGATCTGGGACAAGAAAATGACGGTTGCCCAGTTCAAGGAAAAACACGCGGCGCATCTCGACAAGCTGATTGATCCCGATCATCCCGATCTCGGTCCGAAGAACAATCAGTTCGTGATGATGTGGGGTCGGATGAAAGGCGGCCGCGGCGATTTCATGAAACGATTCGGCGCCGGCTTCGGCACGACCAATCTGCACGGGCACACCACCGTCTGCCAGGGTTCGCTCTACTTCACCGGCAAGGCGATGAGCGAACAGTACGAGGCCGGCACGTTCACGGGCGGCCAGAAGTTTTACTGGCAGACCAGCCTCGAAAAAGCGCGGTTCGTCCTGTTCGTCGGCGCGAATCTGTTCGAAGCCAACTACGGCCCGACCAATCGCACCGTGCGGCTCACGGAAAACCTGGCGACCGGCTACACGAAGATCGCCGTGGTGGATCCGCGATTCAGCAAGCTCGCGAGCAAGGCGTGGAAATGGCTGCCCATCAAACCGAGCACCGACGGCGCGTTGGCGATGGCGGTCATTCGTTGGATGATCGAGAACGACCGGTACGACAAAGCGTTCCTCGCCAACGCCAACAAAGCCGCCGCCGCCGCGGCCGGTGAGCCGAGTTACACCAACGCGACGTGGCTGGTGAAACTCGACGCCAAAACCGGCGAACCGGGCGCGTTCGTCCGCGCCGCGGATGTCGGCCTCGCCCAAGCCGAGAAACGCGCCGTGCCGGATCCGAAGGACAAAACCAAGACGGTCGAGTACGAAGAGAAGTTCATGCTCGTGATGAAGGATGGGAAACCGGTCGTCTGCGATCCGAACGACACAAAGACCGCGTTGACCGGTGACCTGTTCGCCGACGCGACGTTACCGGACGGCACGAAAGTGAAGAGCGGTTTCCAACTCATCAAGGAAGCGGCGTTCGAGAAATCGTTCGAGAATTGGTGCGCGATTTGTGGGTTGAACCCGCGCGATGTCGCGGCGGTGGCGCGCGAGTTGACCAGCTACGGCAAACACGCGTCGGTGGACATTCATCGCGGCGTCAGCCAACACACCAACGGCTTTTACAACGTGCTCGGCTGGTACACCGTCAATGCGATGCTCGGCAATTACGACTGGCAGGGCGGTTCGAGCATCGCCAGCACCTACAGTTACGACGGCAGCAAAGGCGAGCCGTTCGACCTCGGCAAAACGCCCGGCAAGATCACCGCGTTCGGCATCTCCAGCATCCGCCACGACGTGGATTACGCCAAGACCACCATCTTCAGCGGCTACCCGGCCAAACGAAACTGGTATCCGCTCGCCAGCGATGTCTATGAGGAAATCATCCCCAGCATCGGCGACGCCTATCCGTACCCGGTCAAGGCGCTGTTCTCCTACATGGGCTCGCCCGTGTACGCCTTGCCGGCCGGCCACACCAACATCGAAGTGCTCGCCGACGTGAACAAACTCCCGCTGTTCTTCGCCAGCGACATTCTCGTTGGCACCACCAGCATCTTTGCCGACTACATCTTCCCCGACCTCAGTTTCCTCGAACGCTGGGAATTCCAAGGTTCGCACCCGAACATGAACCTCAAAGTCCAGCCCGTTCGCCAACCCGTGATGCCGCCGGTGCCCGAAACCTGCCGGGTTTTCGGCCAGGAAGTCCCGATCAGTTTCGAATCGCTGTTGATGGGCCTCGGCGAAAAACTCGGCCTCAAAGCCTTCGGCAAAAACGCGCTCGGCGACGGCCAGGACCTCAACCGGCCCGAAGACTATTACGTCCGCGCCGTCGCCAACATCGCCGCCGGCAGCAAACCCGGTGACGCTGTGCCCGATGCCGACGCCAGGGAAATCGAACTGTTCGAGAAAGCCCGCCGGCATCTTCCGAAAACCGTGTTCGATACCGGCTACTGGAAATCGCTCGTCGGCAACGCGCTCTGGCCGAAGGTGGTGTACGTGCTCAATCGCGGCGGCCGGTTCCAAGATCATTCCAAGATCGCCACCGGCGACAAATTGCCGAACCCGTACGGCAAACTGCTTTGTCTGTATCAGGAAAAAACCGCGAAAAACAAATATGCCGGCAACGGCGAACATTACCGGGGCCATGCCCACTACCGGCCCGTGGCCGACTTTACCGGCCAATCGCTCGACAAACTCGCCGCCGGTCACGACCTGCACCTGATCACCAACCGGACCATCCTTCAAACCAAGAGCCGCACCGTCTCGAACTACTGGCTCTTGCCGATGATGCCGGAGAATCACATCTCGATGAACCCCGCCGACGCCGCGAACCTCGGCCTGCGCAATGGTCAACTGGTGAAAGTCGTCAGCGCCACCAACCCGACCGGCGAATGGGATCTGACCGGCGGCAAACGCAAACCGATGACCGGCAAGTTAAAACTTACCGAAACCATCCGTCCCGGCGTCGTGACATTCGAGTTGGGTTTCGGCCACTGGGCGACCGGCGCGGTGGACACGGTGATTGACGGCGAAGTGATCAAAGCCGACCCGCGCCGCGCCGCTGGTTTCCACGCCAATGCCGCAATGTGGACTGACCCCGCGATG
>CALBCO010000120.1 GCA_937927265.1 uncultured Verrucomicrobiae bacterium
GCATTGGCCGTCATCGGGATGGGCTTATGGCCTGAGCCAATTCTTGCGCTTCTCAAACAGCTCGTGGAACCGTTATAGTCCCGTCATGATTGACGGCACCACGAAACTCGTCGGCGTCTTCGGCTGGCCGGTAGCACATACAGCCTCGCCGGCGATGCACAACGCCGCGTTCAGGTCTCTCAAGATGAATTGGGCCTATCTCGCATTTCCGGTGAACCCAGTAAATCTCCGGTCAGCACTGCTCGGCGCGCGCGATATGGGACTGGTCGGCGTCAACCTAACAGTGCCGCACAAGATTCTCGCGCTCGACGTGGTGGATGAAGTGGATGCCGAAGCGCGTCAACTGGGCGCAGTCAATACCATCGTGATGCAAGGTGGCCGGCTGATTGGCTACAACACGGACGGGTACGGGATCACCAAGGCGTTGCAGGAAGAATTTCATCTCACGCTCGCGGGCAAACACGTACTCGTGCTGGGGGCAGGCGGGGCTGGGCGAGCGATTGCAGTCAAATGCGCGCTGGAAGGCGCGGCTGTCGTCTCGGTGGCCAACCGAACCCCCGAGAAAATTAAGTCCATCGCCGAGGAGATTGCGACAACCCAGACCGAATGCCGTTCACTGGCGCTCACGACGGATGCAATCCTGTCCGTGATGGGCACCGTGGACGTGGTGATCAATGCAACGTCGGTGGGCTTGCAACCGGGCGACTCACTGGGGTTGCCTGCGAACGTGTTTACGCCGCGGCACTTTGTCTATGACACGATCTATCGGCCGGCACAGACCGAATTGTTGCGTCGAGCGGTTGAAGCGGGCGCAAAGGCGGCCAACGGCGCGAGCATGTTGCTGCATCAGGGCGCAAAGGCGTTCGAGCTGTGGACGGGACAGAAGGCGCCGTTGCCGGTGATGCGCCGTGCGTTGCGGGAGGCAATCGCGGAGGTGCCGGCGTGAGTCAATTCTGGCAGTTGTATCTGGACGCAATTGTGTTTGTCTTTGGAGCGATTGTGGGAAGTTTTCTCAACGTCTGCATTCACCGGCTGCCGCGCGACCAATCCATCATTCGCCCAGCCTCGCATTGTCCGCATTGCCAACAACCGATCCACTGGTGGGATAACATTCCCTTGGTGAGCTACATCGTGCTGGGCGGCAAATGCCGGCAGTGTCGGGCCCGGATCAGCCCCCGGTATGTGTTGGTGGAATTGTTGACGGCGGTGTTGTTTCTTGTCAGTTGGCTGAAGTTCCGCGACACGAGTGTGCCGATGGCGGCCATTTACTGGTTGTTGCTGGCTGGCTTCATTGCGGCGACGTTTATTGATTTTGAGCATTACATCATCCCGAACGAAATCACGGTGGGCGGTCTGGTCATCGGGTTGGCGCTTAGCACGATCTACCCGGCGTTGCACCAGGCGGAGACGTGGCTGGGCGGGTTAGGATGGTCGGCGCTCGGCGCGTGCGTCGGCGGCGGGGTGCTGTTGACGGTGGCGATCATTGGGGAGAAGATTTTCAAAAAGGAAGCCATGGGGATGGGGGACGTGAAACTACTGGCGGCCATCGGTGCTTTTCTCGGCTGGCCGGCAGCGTTGTTCAGCGTGTTCGTGTCATCACTGGTGGGCGGGGTGGTGGGCGTGATGCTGGTGTTGATCGGTGGCAAAGAATGGTCGAGCCGGATTCCCTATGGACCGTACATTGTGTTGGGCGCTGTGGTTTGGATGTTTTGGGGGCCGGCGGTGGTGAAGTGGTATTTCAACTTTCTGATTGGGTGATTGGGGGCGATCTATGCCAGAACTGCGTTATTTCACAGCCGGCGAATCACACGGCCAATGCCTGATCGGCGTCATCGAAGGATTACCCGCTGGCCTAAAACTTGATCTCGACGCGATCAACCGCGACCTCTTACGCCGCCAACAAGGCTACGGTCGTGGCGGGCGCATGAAGATCGAGACCGACCAGGCGGAAATCCTGACCGGCCTGCGGCATGGCGAGACCATTGGCTCGCCGGTCACGCTGCGAATTACCAACAAAGACTTCAAAATCAACGAGCTACCGCCAGTGACCAAACCGCGGCCTGGCCATGCTGACTTGGCGGGCGTGATTAAATACAGCCGGCAAGACGCCCGTGACATTCTGGAACGCGCCAGCGCCCGCGAAACCACGATGCGGGTGGCCATCGGTGCCGTCGGCAAACAATTTCTAGGCGAGTTCGGCATTGAGATTGTAGGCCACGTGGTCGCCCTCGGTCCCGTACAAGCAAATACGGCGGCGTTGACGCTGGCGGAAATCCGGCAGCGCAGCGAGGCCAGCGAGGTACGGTGTGCCGACCCGGTAGCGGAGAAAGAAATGATCGCCGCCATTGATTCTGCCAAGGTGCAGGGGGATACGCTCGGCGGCGTGTTCGAAGTCATTGCCACCGGCGTGCCGGTGGGACTCGGCAGCCACGTTCACTGGGACCGCAAACTCGACGCCAACTTGGCGCGGGCATTAGTCAGTATTCAAGCCATCAAGGGGGCCGAAGTGGGACTGGGGTTTGAGGCGGCGAGGCGATTCGGCTCGCAGGTCCACGACGAAATCGTGGCCGGCGCGGGGGGACACTTGACGCGCGAGACCAACAATGCCGGCGGATTCGAGGGCGGCATGACCAATGGCCAACCCATCATCGTCCGAGCGGCGATGAAACCATTGGCCACTTTGATGAAACCCATGCGGTCAGTGGATTTGCACACCCGCGAAGAAGTCAAAGGCGCGGTCGAACGGTCCGACGTGTGCGCGGTACCGGCGGCGGCGGTGATTGGCGAGGCCGTCGTAGCGATGGAATTGGCCAAAGCAATGCTCGATAAGTTCGGCGGCGATAGCATGGCGGAGCTGAAGCGGAATGTCGAAAGTTACGGGGTGGCCTGCCGTTCGTGGTGCGAATAGGACGGGGGATTGAAGGG
>CALBCO010000121.1 GCA_937927265.1 uncultured Verrucomicrobiae bacterium
ACCGGGAGTTCCCAAATGGTTTGCCCGTTGAACTGAAAGGTTACCTTGCCGCCGCTCACCCGCATAAACAATTCGTTGCGCGGTCGCATGCGCAACGGCTCACTGACCAGCTCGTCGCGCCCCCAGTGCCGATCCAGCAAATACACTTTCAAAGGACAGCGCCCTCCACGCAACGCCCCACAGGTCTCCCATCGCATTCCTTGCCATTCGGAACGCCACGCAAAGGCCACGCCGAGACTTTGGCAGCAATTCTCTTTCGCCTCGACCTCGTAGTGCGCGCGCAATTCAAACTCCGGTCCCACCCGCGCCCGATACACAATCAAGGCTTGAGCGTCCGTGCCATGATTGACCAACGTCCCGTCCGGCGTGACGCTCCATTCACCCTCGCGTGCGTCCCATTCCAACAACTCCGCATCGGGCACGACCGCCACCCATCGGCCGGTGGCCAATGTGCGTTCGGCCTGGACGATGGCCAGCCGATGCGTGAGCAACTCGGCTGCCGGGCCGCTCGTCTTGGTCAACGCTTGTTCCCAAGCTTCACGGGCAGCGCCCAGGTTGCCGCGTTGATATTGTTCCTTGCCAGTTGCATAGGCCGCGCCCACACCCGCCAATTCGATCCCCACCTCGCGCCGCACCCACGCTTCGCTAAAGCCGCAGCGTCGCAACTTTTTGCGCGCTTCGGGATGCAATCGCGGCGGGTTTAAGGCCGCGAATGTTTTCTCCGCCAGAGCAAACTCACCCGCCAACCAAGCGTTGACGGCAAGGAACGACTCGCGCATCCAGCGCTCTTGGACTCGCGTCGGCTCGTTGACCAACCCTTGGCTGACTTCCACGAGGGCCCGTGCAACTTTGGGTTGCCGGTAGAATGTCCGCCAGTCATCCAATTCGCACGCGATCAGGTTGCAGGCGCGGGTGAATTGGACAGGGATTTCCAAGTCGTAACGTTTGGTTGCCGCGCACGCCAAACCAAACGCCAGTTGCCATTCATGGCTGCCTCCCCACCGTCGGCCATTAAACCAAAGGATCTTCTCGTAAGCCGTTTGGTAATCGCATTGAGCCGCCACTGCCCGGTCGAACCATTGCCGCATGCCCACCTGCAGATCGTCGTCTTTGCTGGGATCACACCGCTCGATTTCTATCATCCTGGCTGCCGGCTGTGGCCGGTCAGTCCGCAGCCGCCACGCCGCCTCAAAGGCCTCACGCGCTTTACCCATTTGCGTGGCAAACCCTTCCCAGCCCTCGCGACTGACCGTCGAGGCAAAACCACCGCCACGCAATTTCCAAGCGCGGGCCACCGCGACGGCGCCGGCCAAAGTATGTTTGGCCCACTGGCTTGGCGCAGCACGATAAACCTGACTCAAGGCTTCGTATTGCGCCTGGAAGTGCTGGGCGCCAAGCGGCCCGATTTGTTGTTCCACAAAAACCTCGTCATCCTCCGGCTCGTATTCGCCGGCCGCCAACGCCTACCGCAAAAAGGACATTGCTTTTTGATACAACGGTTTGTCGTCGTAGTTGCCGCGCTTCTTGACCTCGGCAAGGCTCACCGCCACGCACCAAGCCAAACTCCGTGCCAGCGAAGCATCACTTTCGGGTTGTTTCAGCGCCGCGCTCAAGTGGTCCTCCACGCGCCGCCAGTTGTCATGCACCCAAAAATCGAGGTGCGCTGCCAAATACAATACCAACGGATCCTGACACCCTTGCGCCACCCACTCCATCCCCTGAGCCGCCACCCCCTCCGGGGGCGCGCCATCGTGCCCAAACCACAGCCATGCCGGAAGCGCTTACGACACGAACGCACGCGCAGCATCTTGCCACGGTTGGCCCTCCGATCGCTCGCGAAACACCTTTCCCCACGTCCGCTCGCACCACGCGAGGTGCGTGGCGTCCAAATCTCGGTATGTTCTCGCCTTGGCCGGTACAAGAATCGGCGACACTTCCACCGGCCGCTTCTCCGGCTCCCTCTCCGCCACCCGCGGCTGCAACCAATCTTGCACCGCGTCACGGATGATGTCGGAGAATTGCGCCTCAGCTACCACCGTCCATGTCACCGCACCCACCAACGCCGCCGCACCAATCCATGTTTTGACTCGTTTCATTATTTCCTACCCCGTTTTTGCCTGCTCCATTTTTTACCACCATCGCCGCGAAAGCGGCCATCCTTAACAGGTGGTGTCTCTCTTCCCTCCCAGGCTTTTTTGCGAATTTTTTTCCGGATACCGACTTCACAAAACTCCGCACCTTGCTCCTTGTCAGGGAGCACGTGGCGGCCTACACTCTCCCTCCGATGAACCTGAGCAACCAGGTGCGCGCGGCGATCGTTCTCTCTTCGTTCGCCCTCGTCTTCATCGGACTGACAGTGAACAGTTACGTCCGCGAATCGGCCACGTGGGACGAGCCCCAACATCTCACGACCGGCTACGTTGCCCTGACGCGTGGCGATTACCGGATTGATCCTGAACATCCGCCGCTGCTGCGCCTCTGGGCCGCGCTGCCGCTGCTCCCGTTGCGGGACATCCGGCTCGACACGCGGGCGATTGATACTGCCCCTCCCGCCGCGTGGGTGGGCCTGGGGCAATTCGTTTTCTGCCACGATTTCCTCTACCGGCAAAACGAGGCCGACCGGCTGCTGTACCGGGCGCGGTTCATGATCGTGCTGCTCGGCGTGCTGCTCGGCGTCCTGGTGTTTTGTTGGGCGCGCGATTGGTTCGGATTCTGGCCGGCCACGCTGGCGCTCGCGTTGTACACGCTCGAACCCAACATCCTCGCCCACGCCCGCCTGGTGACCACCGATCTGGGGCTGACCTGTTTTGCGTTCGGCGCGTTGTACTTTCTCTGGCGCGTCACCCGCCGGCTCAACATCGGCAACGCGGCCGGTTTCATCGGGTTCTTCACCTTGGCGCAAGTGAGCAAGTTCTCGGCGCTGGTGTTCTGGCCGGTGGTGCTCGTGCTCTTGGCGGTCTGGGGGGCGAACACACGCCGCTGGCAGGCGGCAGTCGGCTTGAGCATTGCGCTGCTGACGGCGAGTTGGCTGACCATCTGGGCTGCCTACGGATTCCGCTACGCGCCCTCGGCACACCCACAATGGCTTTTCCGCTTTGACACCCACTCGCGGTCGTCCATCGCGGTCAAATTGGCTGGCTGGGCCGATGAGCGGCGGCTCTTGCCCAACGCCTACCTTCAGGGATTCATTCATGGCCAATTCAAAGCTCAGTCTCGCGGCGCATTCTTCGCAGGCCGATACAGCACCGAAGGCTGGTGGTATTACTTCCCGGCAGCGTTGGCGCTGAAGACCCCCCTGTGCCTACTCTTGCTGGGCATGACCGGCCTCATCTGGGGGATCGTGCAACGGCGCGGGTTTCTGGCCAACGACTTGTTTCTGTTGTTACCGGCCGCCGTATATCTCGCCGTGGCGATGACGGCGAAACTCAACATCGGCGTCCGTCATGTGCTGATTCTCACGCCGGTGCTGGTACTCTTCGCCGCTCAAGCAGGCAGCGAACTGCGCGGCGGTTCGCGCGCATGGTTGTGGTGGCCGTTGGCCGGACTGCTGTTATTCGAGTTCTACCGGGTCAGCCCGCACTACCTGGCGTTTTTCAATTCATTGACCGGTGGGCCGAGTCAAGGCTACCGATATCTCGTGGATTCCAACCTCGACTGGGGCCAGGACCTCAAAGGACTGAAACGCTGGATGGACGCGAACCAGGTGGCGCACATCAATTTGTGCTACTTCGGCACGGCCGACCCGGCGTACTACGGCATCACCTGCACCCACTTGCCGGGCGCGCCGTTCTTTGCCGAGGCGCAAGCGGGACCACCGCGGTTGCCGGGTTATGTGGCGGTCAGTGCCACCCAATTGCAGGGCGCCTATTTTGCCGAGCCGTGGCGGAGTTTTTACGGCAAATTGCTCGCACACAAGCCGGTAGCCGTCATCGGCCATTCAATTTTTATCTACTGGCAGGAAACAAAATGGTGGTGACCTGGTTTTACTCGTCGTCTTCTTCCTTGCCAGTGCTGCCTTCCTCGCTGTCCTGTTCGCTCATCCGGCGCAAGACTTCGGACATGTCCTCCACGACATCGAACACTTTGGCCACACAAAATATCGGGCTTTTCTGCTGCACGGCCAATGCGATGCAATCACTGGGACGCGCGTCAATCTCCAGAATCTTTTTTCCCAACTCATTTTCCATGCGCAGAATCAGGCGGGCGAAATAGGTACTATTTTTGAGGTCATTGATCACGACGCGCTCAACTCTCACCCCCAAGCCGGCAAAAATGTGGCCAATCAAATCGTGGGTAAGGGGCCGTTCTTTGGGTGTTCCATGCAAGAACATGGTGATCGCCGCGCCAACGCTGTGGTCCACATAAATCACAAAGGTCTTCTCCTCGTTGCCCACAAATACCGCGCAGCCATTGCTGGTCGGCAACACGCCTCGTACTTGGATTTCCACCACGTCGTTTTTCACCTCAAATCATCATACCGCTTTTTATGGCAAACGCAACGCAACGCACCGGAGTTAGAAAATGAGGATGCCGGCAGCGACCACGGAGGTGTAGAGTCCCTGCGGATTCCCCATCGCGGTTTGGGTGCAATTGCTCGTCCGCACGATTTTGCCACTCAACTTGTACGCCTTCTCTTTCTCGTCCCAACTGGCATCCTCGTTAAACTCAATCCCCTGCGTTGAAGCCAACATCGAAGCCGCAATCTCTTCCGCAAAATCGCCCGCTTGGTCTTCGTTTTGCCCGTAGGCATACCACTCGCTCAGATACCCATACTGATCCTCGTCGGCTGGCTGGGCCACCCCAATGGACGCAGCAATCAGCCGATGCGGCTCGTTGGTGCTCAGCCGCGACGTCACCGCGAACGTGATCTGACCGGGCTGAATCAACTGCTCGCCTTGTTTGCGGGAAATGATTTTGCAGCGCGGCGGCAAGATGCTCGACACATGCACCAGATTGCACTTCTCAATCCCTGCGTCGCGCAGCGCCAACTCGAAACTGCGCAACTCGTACTTGTGCACGCCCACGCCTTTGGTCAAAAACATTTTCGACGGAACAAAATGCATGACAACAACCTCCTGTCTGGGCGTTCAGCACACCAAATTTCCCTCCCCAATGCAAGCCCTGCATCCACTCTTGCTCCGCCGGATGGGTCTGCGACGCTCAACTCTTCGCAAACACCAAACTACCTGATTTTTTGTCCACGTCCACTTTGACCCGGTCGCCTTCTTTGATGCGACCAGCCAAAATTTCCAAAGACAACGCATCCAGCAGTTTCTTTTGGATCAATCGCTTCAACGGTCGCGCACCAAACACCGGGTCATAACCCTCGGCCGCCAGCGCCGCTTTGGCTGCCTCACTCAGCGTCAGCGTAATCTTCTGATCCGCCAGCCGTTGTTGGACGCGCGCGAGTTGAATCTCAACGATCTGCTGGATGTGCTCGCGCGACAGACTGTGGAACAGAATGATCTCGTCCACCCGATTCAAAAATTCCGG
Organism: uncultured Verrucomicrobiae bacterium; assembly: GCA_937927265.1. Taxonomy (GTDB): domain Bacteria; phylum Verrucomicrobiota; class Verrucomicrobiia; order Palsa-1439; family Palsa-1439; genus CALBCO01. The sequence continues at coordinate 5,494 of CALBCO010000121.1, forward strand.
CCGGAATTGACGGTGCAAATCCGCCAATACCAGTTTGCGCGTCGCATCCACATTGGGGATTTCTTCGGAGAAATGCCGCGAACCAACGTTGCTCGTCATGATGATGACTGTGTTCTTGAAATCCACGACCCGCCCCTGCCCGTCTGTCAACCGCCCATCATCGAGAATTTGCAGCAGGACGTTGAACACATCGTGGTGGGCCTTCTCGATTTCGTCAAACAGCACCACGGCATACGGCTTGCGGCGCACCGCTTCGGTCAACTGGCCGCCTTCCTCATACCCGACGTAACCAGGCGGCGCGCCAATGAGCCGGGCCACGGTGTGTTTCTCCATGTATTCGCTCATGTCAATCCGCACCATCGCCGCCTCGTCATCAAACAAAAACTCCGCCAGCGCTCGCGCCAATTCCGTTTTGCCCACCCCGGTCGGCCCCAGAAAAATGAAGGAACCAATCGGCCGGTTGGGGTCCTGCAACCCGCTCCGTGACCGCCGGACCGCGTTTGCCACCGCCACAATCGCGTCGTCCTGGCCCACCACGCGCCGGTGCAGCCGCTCCTCCATTTGCACCAACTTCTCACGCTCGCCTTCCAGCAGCCGTGTCACCGGAATGTGCGTCCAAGCCGCCACCACCTCGGCGATGTCGTTCTCAGTGACTTCCTCGGCGAGCATGCCGCCGCTCTTTTGGAGTTTTGCCTCGGCAGCCTTGAGCTTCTTCTCCAACTCCGGCAACCGGCCATATTGCACTTCCGCTGCCTTGCTCAGGTCACCGGCGCGTTTTGCTTGTTCGATCTGCTCCTTTGACAACTCGATCGCCGATTTCAGGTCGCGGATTTCTTTGATCACGCCTTTTTCATTCTGCCATTGCGCTTTGAGTTTTTGACTCTGCTCTTGCAAGTTGGCCAACTCTTTCTCCAACTTGACCAGCCGTTCCTTGCTCGCTTTGTCCGACTCCTTTTTCAGCGCTGCTCGCTCGATCTCCAATTGCATCACGCGCCGCTCAATCTCGTCAATCTCCGTCGGCAGTGAATCCAACTCGATCCGCAGACGGGAAGCGGCTTCATCTACAAGATCTATCGCTTTGTCCGGTAGAAACCGGTCGCTGATGTAGCGGTGCGACAACACCGCCGCGCTCACCAACGCCGCGTCCTGGATCCGCACGCCGTGATGCACTTCGTAGCGCTCCTTCAACCCACGCAAAATGGCGATCGTGTCTTCCACGGTCGGTTCTTCCACCAAGACTGGCTGGAACCGCCGCTCCAACGCTGGGTCTTTCTCAATGTACTTTCGGTATTCATCAAGCGTTGTTGCGCCAATGGTGTGCAACTCGCCGCGGGCCAGCGACGGTTTGAGCATGTTCGCCGCATCCACCGGCGCACCTTCGGCCTTGCCCGCCCCCACCACGGTGTGCAACTCATCAATGAACAGAATAATCTTTCCCTCGCTGGCAATGACCTCCTTCAGAAACGCCTTCAGCCGGTCCTCAAACTCGCCCCGATACTTCGCGCCTGCCAACAACGCGCCGACGTCCATGGCCACCACGCGTTTCTCTTTCAAGCCCTCCGGCACGTCGCCGCTGATGATCCGACGCGCCAAACCTTCCACAATTGCCGTCTTGCCCACACCAGGATCGCCAATCAACACCGGGTTGTTCTTCGTCCGCCGCGACAACACCTGCATCACCCGGCGGATTTCGGCATCGCGCCCGATGACGGGGTCGAGCTTGCCTTTGCGCGCTTCTTCGGTCAGATCACGTCCGTATTTTTGCAATGCCTGATACTTGTCTTCGGGATTCTGGTCCGTAACGCTCGTGTTGCCACGGACTTCGCGCAGGGCTTTCAGGATGTCATTGACCTTCGCTGGGATTTTCTTCTGTTCGGCCAAACCAAGCAATAAATGCTCGGTACTGACGTACTGATCCTTGAGCTTGTCGGCGTGCGTTTGGGCTGCATCCAAGACAGCTCGCAAGCCCCGGCTTAATCCTACTTCGGCGGCCCCGTGAACTTGCGGCCGGCGGTTCAGTTCCGTTTCAAGCCTCCCCAACAACTCGTCCGGATGCAACCCAAGTTTCTCCAGCAGCGGACGAACCAACCCGTCCGTCTGTTGAATCAACGCCGTCAGTAGATGTTCACTGTCCACCTCAGCATGGTGCTGTTGCTGCGCGAGTTCGTGCGCCGCTTGCAACGCCTCCTGCGCCTTGATCGTCAATTTGTCGAATCGAATCATAGCCATCTCCAGCCCTTAGCAGCGTGGGTGCCGGCCTCTATTTTCCCGTAAAAAACAATCACTGCGCGACAGTTTGCCATCGTAGTGGTGAGTCAAGCCCCCCCCACTGTGCCAGCCCTGCACACCGAGAACGGACTGCCGGCATCTTCTGAATCACAGGCGGCGCGGGCCAGCTATGGCTGGGATGAAGCGGCGCACAACGCGGCAAGCTGTTGCTCCAACAAGCGGACCTTTTCCACTAACTCAGGCAGGCGTTGCGTGGCTGCATTGATACGCTTGAACTCCTTGTGCGGCACCGCAGGCGCGCCGAGCATGAATGAATTCGGTGGCACATCCTTCGTCACCCCCGCCTGGGCCATGATGATCGAATTGTCGCCCACCACCAAATGTCCGGCCATGCCCACCTGCCCCGCTACGGTGACACCGTTGCCGATGATCGTACTGCCAGCCAATCCGACCAATCCGCAGATGATACAGTCTTCGCCAATGACGCAATTGTGGCCAATTTGGACCAGGTTATCAATCTTCGTGCCCCGGCCAATGCGAGTTTTGCCAAACCGTGCACGGTCAATCGCAGTATTAGCACCAATTTCCACATCATCGCCAACCTCGACCGTGCCGACCTGTGGGATCTTCTGATGCCGGCCGTCCACTTTTTCGTAGCCAAACCCATCGGCCCCGAGAACAACACCACTGTGGAGGATCACCCGGTTACCCAAGACGGTGTATTCCCGCAGGGTAACATTGGGGTACAAAAGACAATCTGTTCCCAGCCGGCAATCATGACCGACATAGGTGCCGGCTCCGATCACTGTCCGGTCGCCGATGACTGCGCCTGCCTCAATGACGGCGTGAGGTTGAATCGAGACATCCCGGCCGAGCTTGGCGTCGGGCGCAATCACGGCAGTCGCATGGATGCCGGGCGCGAATTTGACCGGCGGCGGCATGAGCCGTTTTACGACTTCAGTGAACGCCACAACCGGGTTATCCACGCGAATCAACGTCCGCGCGGTGTCCACTTTGGCGTCGCGGGCAAGGAGGATCAGCGAGGCGCGCGTCGTGGCTACAGCCCCCCAATACTTTGGGCTGGCGACAAACGTCACGTCACCCGGTTGCGCTTCCCGAATGCCAGCCACCCCGGCAATCAATTCGTCCGGGTTGCCGGTGAGTTGGCCACCGACCAGCTCGGCAATCTCGCGGGCGCGCAGGGACACTTATTTCGTCTCAGTAGGTTTGGCCGGTTCAGCCACTTTCGGTTTGTCCTTATTGAGAATTTTCAGGATGTCGTCGGTAATATCCACGGATTCGAGGGCATAGAGGACACCCGGCACACCGTTGAGGGTATTGCCGGACTTGTCGAGGACGAGGTTATAGCCACGGTCGCGGGATTCCTTGGTAATGACCTCGACGATCTCTTTTAAGATTGTCTGACGCATTCGTTGGGTCTGGTCTTCGAGCATTTTGGCATGCGTGCGCCGATAATCTTCGATCTCGCGCTGGAGCTTCTGGGTCTCGGCCAACTTCTCCTGCACGGCTTTCTTCTTCTGCTCGCGGGTCTCAGGTGCCAACTCGGGTTTGTCCTGCTCTTCCCGCAATTTGTTCAAGTCTTCGACTTGTTTGCGATAGTCAGCCATCATTTGTTCGTGTTCTTTGTTAAACCCGTCGGCGGTTTCCTTGAGTTTACCCGACGCCATGGGCGTCTTGTAAAACTCGTTGAATGCCTTGTTGAGGTCCACCGTCACAATGCGGCTCGGCGACAACTGGGCCTGCACGCCGGTCGCCAGTATCAGTGCGCTGCCCACTGCCAACGCGGTCAGTATTGTATTCATGGTCATCCTTTCGTTCATGGGTTGTTGAGGTTGGTACTCTATCAAAATTGGTAGCCGACGCCGAACTGAATCCGTCCGCTGCGGCCTGACTCGGCGTCCGTCCAAACCGGGTAGCCGTAATCGAGCCGCAACTGGCCAATCGGCAGATTCAAGCGCACACCGAGACCCACATCCGCGCGTAGGTCATTCACATCAAACTCGTACGCCTTGCGCCAGACGCCGCCAATATCAAAAAATACCGCGCCTCGCACGCGTTCGATAATTGGCACCGTGTATTCCGCCGTGGCATTGGCGTAGGTATTCCCACCGATTGGCTCACCGGTAACGTCCTTCGGACCGACCATCCGGTAAGAGAATCCTCGCAATGTGTTGGCGCCACCCAAGAAATACCGGTCATAAATGGGCACGTCGTTCACGCGGACGACGGTGTCGTCGGCCTCGGTTACCGTGCCGCCTGAGCCGCGCGTCGCCCCGTAAGCGTCCACCACCCCGGCCGCGCCGAGCAACTGAAACACATGATTGTTAAAGAAAGGAAAATAAACCGTGCTCCTGACGTTCAATTTATAAACCGACACATCGCCCCCCAGCGGACCACCCACAATTTCCGCCGATATCTCCGTCCGATTGCCTCTGCTTGTTAAAAACACGCTATCGCGCGAATCGCGCACCAAAGTCACGGTCATGGCACTCCGCAAACTTCGTCCGTCTTGCGACCTCATTTCTTCTGAAGGATCTTTATCCTCATCTACTTCCAAACCGATGGATTGTAGCGAGTATTGGAGTTCCACGCGCATGAATTCGTTCAACGCTTTTTCCAACCGTACTCCGCCACCAGTCCGAGTCTCGTCAAAGACATTACTCAAATAGCTTGCTTCGCGATGGAAGGCATCCACCCCCAACGCCAGCCGCTGGTCCAGAAACCACGGCTCGACAAACGACATCACATAATCCTGCCGTTCCAAGCCCAACGTCACTTTGAGCCGCAGTTTCTGCCCACCGCCGGTGAAGCGTGGCCAATTGAACAGGTCAAAATTGCCCTGCGTCATCTCGATGTAACCCACCAGATTATCAATCGAACTGAAACCGGCGCCAAAAGTCAACGTGCCGGTGCGTTGTTCTTCAACGCCAAGGACAAGGTTCTTGCGGCCCGGCACGCGCGTGGGCTCAGGTTGGGCGTCCACCTTGCTGAAATACCCCATATTTTTAAGCCGGTTGACACTGCGGTCCACGCGGACGGTGTCGTAAATTTCCCCCGGCGCGACGGCCAACTCACGGCGAATTACCTTATCCTTGGTTCGCGTGTTGCCGCGAATGTCAATTCGCTCAATGTACGTCAGTTCACCCTCACGGATCTCGTAGGTCAAATCAATCCGCCCGGTTTCCACGTTCGGGACTCGCACGCTGCGCACGTTCGTATCAATGTAGCCGCGCGTCCCATAGTAATCCTGAATCGCCTTGATATCTTTGCTCAAACCGTCCGGGGTGAACGTCTGGCCGGTGGTCATCTTCAATTTCTTTTCCAGCTCGGTCGTCGGAAACAATTTGTTCCCCTCCAACCTCACCTCGCCCACCTTGTATTGTTGCCCCTCGAAAATCTCGATGTGAATCACCATCCACTTTGGGCTGACCCGTTCGATACGGGTATTGCGAATTTCCATGTCCAAATACCCGCGCGCCCGGTAATAATCGCGCAACGCCTCCAAGTCCTCGCGAAATTGTTCCTCCCGCAACATGCCGCTATCGGCCAACCACGACCCCCACCATCGCCGGCGCGTCTTCATCGTCTTCACCAACCCTTCGTGCCACCAGAGCATGCCTTTACTGGACGGGATTTCCCGGTTACCCGAAAATACGATCCGCTTGATAAACACCCGTGGACCTTCCGTGATTTCGTAACGAACCAATGCCTGGCCGGTGTCCTGGTCCACGTTGATCTGCGGCTTGACTTGAACGTCCGGGTAGCCGCTTTTTTGGTACAACTCCACCAGCTTCTGCGCGTCCAAATGCGCTTTCCGTTCATCCAAAATATCGCCCGCCTTCAGATTCAGGTCGCGCTTGAGACGTTCTTCCTTGAACTGCTTGTAGCCGCTGACCGTCACCTCTTTGATCTTGGCCTTGCCTTGAACCTGATAGATGATTTTCACGCCATCGGCGGCTGGTTCCTCGAAGACGCGCACATCGCTGAAGTACCCCGTCGCAATCAACTGCCGCACATCCCCTTCAATCTCATCGTGAGAAAAAGGCCGGCCCACGCGCGTCTGAATGTTCGCGTTCAACACCGCCCGGTTGACCGTTTCCGGTCCGACAAAACGCAATTCGATTTCCCGCACCAGTGCCCCCGGCTCGCGCTCCTGTGCCCAACCAACTGCCCCCATGCCAAGCACGAAGACCAGTGCCCCCAGCCACTGATGCCACCGGTTCATTCCGCCTCCCGGTTCGCAACAGGCACATCGTCGTCACTCACGCGTGCTTGGTCTTCAAATCGCGTGTATTCGTTCAAGAAGGTTAATGGCACGTCTCCGGTAGGGCCATTCCGCTGTTTTGCAATGATCAATGTCGCCTTGCCCTTTTCCGCGGCGCGTTCACCCTCTTCCTCGGCATACACCTCGGGCCGCACCAACAACCCCACCAAATCCGCATCTTGCTCAATCGAGCCGGACTCGCGCAAATCGGCCAGCTTCGGCCGGCCACCCTCGCGCGATTCGGGCTGCCGGTTCAACTGACTGAGCACTATGATTGGCACCTGCAACTCCTTCGCCAGCGCCTTGATCCCGGCCGAGATGTCCGCAATCTCCACTTGACGGCTGGCCTCGGCGCGGCGCGACGGCGACCGCAGCAGTTGCAGATAGTCCACCACAAGTAACCGAATGTCATACCGCTGCTTGAGTCGCCGGGCCCGGGCGCGCACCTGATTAATCGCCAACCCCGCCGTATCATCAATATACAACGGTGCCTTCATCAACTGGCTCGCCGCCGCGGTCAACGGATGAAAATCACGCTCGCCCAGAAACCCATCCCGCACGGCCCGCAGGTTCACCCGTGCGCGCGAACAGAGCATCCGCTTGACCAGCTCCTCGGACGACATTTCCAAACTAAACACGCCCACTGGCAGGTTTTGATCAATCGCCACATTCTCCACAATATTCATCGCCAGCGCCGTCTTGCCCATCGCCGGACGGCCGGCAATGACCACCATGTTGCCGGGATGCAGCCCCGCGGTCAGCTTGTCCAATTCGCGAAAGCCGGTCGACAACCCCGTCATGCCCCGCGCATCGTAGAACTTCTCGATGCTGGCCATCGCATCTTTGATCAAATCCCTGACCGGCTTCGGGCCGCTGGTCGCCCGTTCGGCGGTGATTTCAAACACCTGCTGTTCCACCTCGTCAATCCAGCCCTTGACATCGTCCTGCTCCTCAAACGCCCGACCGAGAATATCGTAGGCTGACGCAATCAGTTTGCGGAGAAGCTTCTTCTCCCAGACAATGTCCACGTAATGCTCGATGTTGGCGGCCGACGGCACTTTGGTGAACAGGTCGGCCAAGTAGGCGGGGCCGCCCACTGCGTCCAATAAGTTCTTGTCGCGAAGCCGTTGCGTCAGCGTGACTGGATCCACCGCTTGCAGGTCATCCTGCAACGCGAGAATCTCCCGAAAGATGGCTTGGTGGCCGGCGGAATAGAAATCCTCCGCTGTCAGCCGTTCCCCCGCCAACGGACACGCTTCGTCGGGTTTCAGCAACATCGCGCCCAGCACAGACATTTCGGCTTCGATGCTGTGTGGCAAAACCCGATCCGCAAAGGCGTCGGCCTGCCGGCTTGCCAGCGCCACCGGGCGCGGCTTGCGCTCGCTACCGTGAGCGGCGGTAGACGTTGTCATTTGTACCGACCTGGGCTGCAATTCCTCCATGAGTCCTTCCCCGCTCGGTGCGGGTGTTACTTCGGTTCGCCGTCTAGATCTGCTGAGGCCGCCGCCGAAGCATTGGCGGGCGCCGACTCACTCACCACCCAGACTTTGATCTTCACGCTGATTTCAGGATGCAATTTGATCTCCACATCGAACGCGCCCAACTCACGAAGCGGCTGCGGCAACACAATCTTCCGACGCTCGACGACTGCGCCTACACTCTTCAACGCCTCGGCAATGTCCGCCGCGGTCACCGAGCCAAACAATTTGCCATCCGCGCCCGCCGCAGCGGTGAGGGTACAGGAAATCTTGGCGAGTTTGTCGGCCAGTGCTTGGGCCTCAGCCCGCTGCGCTTGACGCTCCGCTTCACGCTTCTTGCGCAACGCCTCGATTCTTCGCAAATTGGCGGGGGTGGCCGGGATCGCTTTCTTCTGCGGCAACAAAAAATTGCGGGCGAATCCGTCCTTCACCTCCACCACGTCGCCCTCGTTGCCTAGATTTTCAATCGCTGCTGTCAAAATAACCTGAGTGCTCATGTGTCCTTTCGGGTCAGCGCACCAGCAACATGACTCGCGCACGCTTGATGGCGAGGGTGATCTGCCGTTGGTGTTTCGCGCAGGTACCAGTCAACCGTCGCGACAAAATCTTACCACGCTCGGTCATGAATTTTTTTAATAAATCCGGCTGCTTGTAATCTACAGTGATCTGGTCCGCACAGAGTTTGCACTCGCGCTTGACCACCGGCTCCGAGCGGCGGGTCCGTGATTGTCGGGGTTCAAGTGATGTTCTTCTAGGCATTGTTATCCTCTCTTAGAATGGAATATTGTCGTCTTCCGACGGCACCGCGCCAGCTTCGGGTTCGGCCGGGGGCGGCGCCGCGGGCCGCGCCGGCCGGCTGGCCGGACGCGCCGGCGGCGGCTCGTCGCTCACCTCTCCTTTGCGCGCACCGCTGGGCACGCCGACAAACTGGAAA
>CALBCO010000122.1 GCA_937927265.1 uncultured Verrucomicrobiae bacterium
GTCATCGTCGCCGTGGCCGTCCGGTCGTCTTTGCCCTGACCGGGTTTGTGCCAGTGACAATGACGGTCCTTCACGAGCGTGGGTTCGGCTTCGCCCGTGCCGTGTTGCCAGGCGGCGAGATCAAAGACCGGCTGGCCGGGCAGGTTGACCCAGAGATTGTGGTTGATGTCGAACGCCGTCTCGGACCACTTCTTCGCTTTGGTGAACAGGGGCGGTTTGTTGCCGAAGCCATAGAAGATGTTGCCCGCGATCCGGTTGTTTTCCGTCCGCACGCTCGCCGCCGGATTTTCATGGAACACGACCCGGCCCGCTTGGTCTTCGATATTGATCGGGTCGGGATTGAAGCGCCAGTGTTGCGGGAACCGGCCCGGTTCGACACCGGGCAGCACGGCGCCCGCCAGCTGGTCGAGGTCGCCGTGGGCGAAAAGGTTATTGACCACCGTCGCGTTGGCCACGCCCTGGAACTTCAACGAGCCGGCGCTGCCATTATCCCAGATGATGTTATTGTCCAGCAACACCGGATCATAGTTCGCCTCGAGATGGATGCCGTACCGAGCGCTCTTGATGGCCACGTTTTCGGTGAACCGGAGGTTGACGTGGGCGTGGTCAATCCAGTAGCCGTCGCCGGTCAACGTGTCCACCACGCTGTTGCGGCGCAGCAGACAATGCCGGGTGAAATGCGGCTTGTAGGCGGCATTTTCGGTCACGAAAATACGGAGCCACCCGGTGCCATGGGCGTGGTTGTCCTCCACCAGCCCGCCGAACGGTCCGAAACCCATCATCGAAGTGATCCCCACATCAATGAAGCGATTGCCGCGGATGATGTGGCCGATGCCGTTGATGTTGCGGATAGTGTTGTGCTGGATGATCCAGTGATGCCCCTGCATGTTCGAGACTGCTCCTTCGAGCGGCAAGGGAATGCGATGCGCGACATTCTCCACGGTGACCCCTTGCACTCGGATGAAGCCCAGCCCGCTTTCAACCGGCGCAAAACCGTACGGGCGAACCGTCACTTCGATTCTCACATCCTTGATGTCCTTGTTGCCGGCGGGGAAGACATGCAGGATCACCTTGTCGCCGCGTTCCACCCAGTATTGGCCGGGTTTGAGGCTCTTCGCACTAGATGCCCGCTCCATCCGCCGGCCGCCCTGAAAAACCATGCCCCGCGGCGCGTTTAGGGGCGAATCGGCGTTTGCAAGATTTTTGATAGTGCCCGGCACAGAACCATACGCGTCTATCAAGTTATTGAGCCGGAATGGATGATACTCGCCGTACACGGGATCGGTGAACAGGGCGTCCGGCAGCTCCGCCATCCATGCGCCTTTGGCTGCCGTCGAAGGCGACCACGGGCCGTCGAACTCCTCCGAGCCGCTGATGATGACGCCCGGTTCCGCCGCTTCGTAAGTGATCATCGCCTCCGGCCCCGTGCCGCCGCGCGCTGGCCGGACCCACTCGCGATAAATGCCTTTCTTGACCAACACCCGGTCGCCCGGCTCCAGCGTCGTGGCGGCTTTGCCGATGGTTTTCCACGGCTTCGTTTCCGTGCCGGGATTGTCGTCCTGCGCCGCCGGGTTGTCCTGCGCCACATAAAACGTCCGCCGATGTTTGGCCGGTTGCTCCCACGTCAGAAAGGGTGTCCCGTCCGGCAACAACACCGTCGGTTCGAGGGGGCGCAATTCCATCTTGCCGCCATGGCCGGTATCGGCCACGGCCCGCCAACACAGGTCGCGGTCGCGCAGACTGTTGATCCGCACGAGTTCGACCGAGCCTTTGACCAATGGGAAAGGAACCTCCGCGCCGTTGCCCCAGCGCTCGTACACCCGGCAATTCTCGCGTTGGATGCCGTCGCCGCCGGTGAACTCCTCGGTGGACTTCACAAACCCCTGCCGGCCCGGCGAAAGTGAACTCCTTGACTGGCGCGCCGCTCGCAGAAGCGACGGCAAAGGCCAAGAGGACGGTGCTTGTAGTGGTAGCGATCAGTTTCATTGTTCGACTCCTTGTGTTGAGTGTTTCTCCCGCCCGGCGCGCCACCGGTCGCTCATCTCGGCTGCTACACTCGTCAATTCCCGCAGGATGGTGGTGCCGGTCGCTTCCGACCACCGGTGCCGTGGCACGGACAGCCCAATCGCCGCCACCGCCCGGCCATTCTCGGTGACCGGCACCGCCAGCGAGACCATCTCGTTCTTGAGAATGACCGCCTGCCGGTCGGCGCGAATGCGGGCCAGTTCGCGCCACAGTTTCTCCTCGGTGTCCACCTCCGGCCATTCCCAAGTCGGCAATCCTTGCTCGCGCGCGAACCGGCGTTGCTCGCGCTCGTCTTGGAACGCCAACAACACCCGGCCCGACGCGGTGAAGTACACGCTGCCGAGGAAGAGTTTGCGGTGGTTGATGACAACCTCGCGATTGGCTTCGTATTTCCAGAGCACCCGCACCTGGCTGTTACACCAAGTCGAGAACACAAGACCTTCTTCGAGCCGTTGCCCCAACTGCTCCAGAATCTCCTCCGCGACGACGAGCAAATCACGCCGGTGCGGTTCGCGGCTGGCCAACGTGTGTGCGGCGGGACCGAGCACGTAGCCTTTGCGGCGTTCCAGCGCCTCGACCAACCCGTACTGTGCCAGAAGCTTCAGATGAGCTGAACAAGTAGGCTGACTGATTCCCATTTGCTCCGCCAATTCACCGACCACCGTCGGTTGCGGCATGTTGTCCGCGACTTTGAGAAGAATCTCCAATGCCTTGGCAGTAGAGCTTTTCATTGGCTAATCGGATATATTACCCGACTGGCCAATAAAGATTGGAAGAGTCAAGCGCAATACAACTTTTACGCGCTTCGCCCGAATCATTAGCAAGCGACCCAAGGGAGCGCGGGCATCCTGTCCGCGATGGATGAGGATTCTGATCGAATAGACAGGGCGGCAATGGCTCAACGTGGGCAGGATGCCCGCGCTCCTTTTCTTCACCCTCGCGCTTCACCCTAATTTCGGCTTGGCAACGGGTCGCTAATGATTCGGGTGCTTCGTCGCCGTGTCCATCCCCGACGCACTCAGTGCCGATGCAATCCTGAGTTTGCCAACGAACTTTGTCCGGGAAGGGGGCGCGGTCGTCACTTGCGTCCGGCCGGTGTTCGTGCATACTTGGCCGCCAAACTTATGGATCATCTCGACCGACTGGAACAACAAAGCATTTTCATCATCCGCGAGGCGTTCAACAAGATCGAACGCCTGGCGATGCTCTGGAGCGTCGGCAAAGATTCGCAGACGATTCTGTGGCTCGCCCGCAAAGCCTTCTTCGGTCACGTGCCGTTCCCCGTCGTGTTTATGGAAACCAGTTTTGACATGCCAGAGTTGATCGAACTACGCGATCAGCTCACCCATGAGTGGAAACTAAACCTGGTCATCGCTCGCAACGACGCAGCCATCGCCGCCGGCATGAACCACACTAAAGGCCGAGTGATCTGCTGCTCAGCGTTGCTCAAAGAAAATCTCAAGAAAATTGTTGAACGCGAAAAATACGGCGGCCTGATTGTGGGCGTTCGGCGCGATGAAGACCCGACTCGCGCCAAGGAACGCTATTTCAGTCCGCGCGACAAACACATGGAGTGGAATGTCGAGGACCAGCCGCCGGAGTTGTGGGACCAGTTCAACACCGACTTGGCGGACGGCACCCATTTGCGCGTCCATCCACTGTTGCACTGGACGGAGATGAACATTTGGGAATACGCCGAGCGCGAAGGCATTCCCAACGTGCCGCTCTATTTCGCCAAGAACGGCAAACGGTACCGGTCGCTCGGCTGCGTGCCGTGCACGTTGGCGATTGATTCGGATGCCGACACGCACGCTAAAATCCGGGAGGAGCTGCGCCACACGAAAAAGAGCGAGCGCAGCGTTCGCGCTCAAGACCAGGAAAGCGAAGACGCCTTCGAGAAACTCCGCCGGGATGGCTATATGTAGGCCAGTGATCGGTGACTGGTGATGAGGGATCAGCCCCATCACCAGTCACCAGTCACCAATCACCATGATACCAACCGAACAACTGAGAATTGTCATCGTCGGCCACGTGGATCACGGCAAGTCCACGTTTGTGGGACGGCTGTTTTACGATACCGGATCGCT
>CALBCO010000123.1 GCA_937927265.1 uncultured Verrucomicrobiae bacterium
CCCCGCTGGTCATCGCCTCCGAAGGTGGACCGACGGGAAAGCGGTGCTGTCGCACCGCACTCCAAAACGCTCCTGCGTGAGTTCGAGCGCCACGGTTGAACCGCATGGTTTTGGAGTGCGCCGCATCAGCGGCGCTTTCGATGGCGGTGGGTGGCAGGCGTGAGGCGAGTCGAAAGACCATCGCGCCCCCATCCATTCAGGTCCTCCTCGTGCTCATGATTCAGGACCTCAATCATTACGGGCAATTGTAAGTTGACAAAGCTGCCCTCTGGAGGGCTCGGATCGAAGTCTGTTCCGCTGTCTTTAAACCACTCACCAAGAAATCATCACTCCAAGCGTGATCATAATGATTGAGGCGCCCGCGCGAGAGGCGACTTGCCGGCGGTGCCTCGGTTCGAGTATGCTGCTGCCGCAATGAACTGGGAGGGAGGATGCCGATGAAACGATGGATCTGCACGGGGCTGGTCTTGGCGGGCTGCCACGGCGCGTGGGCCGCCGGTGCCGCCGTCATGGTTGATGGCGTGGTCGCAGTCGTCAACGACCGTGTAATCACCTATAGCGAGGTCATGGAATACGTCCGGCCCCTGCTCGCCAACCTGCGACGCAACACGCGCGGCGACGAGTTTTTCGCCAAACTCCAGCAAACGCAACGGGCGGCGTTGGAGGACCTGATTGATCAAGCCCTCATCCTCGACGAGTTTCAGCAAAAGGGCTTCAGCATGCCGGAGAATCTCACCGATAATTACATCAACTCGCTCATTGAGCGGGACTACGGCGGCGACCGCGAGGCCTTTCTCAAATCGCTGGAAGCTCAGGGACTTCCCTTGTCGCGTTTCCGCGAACAAATCCGTGACCGCCACATCATCCAGGCCATGCACGGCCGCCAGACCGAACGCAACATTGTCATCTCCCCCTACCGCATCGAAAAATATTACCAGGACAATCAGGACAAATTCCGGGTCGGCGACCAGATTCGCTTGCGGATGATTGTCATCCGCCGTGACCCAGCCGCGCCGGCGACTCCGGTCGAAGACCAACGCCAACAACTCGCCACAAAAATTTGGGAACAACTCGAAGCCGGCGCGGACTTCGAGAACCTGGCCCGCGAGTACTCCCAAGGCAAAGAAGCCGCCCAAGGCGGTGATTGGGGTTGGATTGGCCGGGACGTGCTGCGCCAGGAACTCAATGAAGTTGCCTTCCAACTCCCCCCCCACACCCACAGCCCGGTGATCACCACCGACGATGGATATTACATTCTCCAAGTGGACGAGGTAAAACCGGCCCACGTCAAACCCTTGGCCGAAGTGCGATCAGAGATTGAAGTGACCTTGCTGCAGGAACAACGCGCCAAAATGCAACAGGACTGGATCAAACAACTCCGCGCCAAAGCCTACATCCGCATTTTCTGACAGCGAGCCGTGAAACGAAAAATCGGGATTACCTTGGGTGACGTTGCCGGCATTGGCCCTGAAGTAGTGGCCAAAGCTCTCGCTTCCAAGAAACTCGACCGGCGATTTGACTATGAAGTCATCGGCGACGCGAACACCTGCCACCGGGCCGACGCCGCCGGGTGGGTCGTGACGGGCGCGCGCCGCTGCCTGGCCGGCGACCTCGCCGCGTTGGTGACCGGCCCGATCACCAAAAGCCTACTCCACCAAGCCGGTTACCCGTTTGTCGGCCAAACCGAACTCCTCGCGCATCTCTCCCGGACCAAGAAGTTTGCCATGATGTTGTGCAACGACCGGCTCCGTGTCGCGCTCGTCACGACCCACGCGCCGATCCACCACGTACCAAGCCTCATCACCCGCCGCAAGATTATCGAAGTCATCGAACTCACCCGTGACTTTTGCCAACGGCTCGGCGTCAAGCAACCGCGCATCGCTGTGACCGGCCTCAACCCGCACGCCGGTGAAGGCGGCTTGCTCGGTACCGAGGAAAAACGCATCATCGCCCCGGCAGTCGTGAAAGCCCGCGCCATCGGCCCCTGCCCGGCGGACACCGTCTTCTACCGGGCCGCGCACGGCGAGTTCGACGCTGTCGTCGCCATGTACCACGACCAAGGACTTGCCCCGTTCAAGCTCGTTGCGTTTGACAACGGCGTGAACGTCACGCTCGGCCTCCCGTTCGTCCGCACCTCGCCCGACCACGGCACTGCCACCGACATCGCCGGCCAAGGTGTGGCCCGCCCCGCCGGCATGATCGCCGCCATCAACCTCGCTGCAAAACTCATTGGCCGTGGACATGAGCTGGAATAGACTGCTTTCGGTAATTGTGGCGATGATCTACCTCGTGGTGGCGTATGCGGCGCACGGCCTGGAACTGGTCGGACGCGTGGCGATATTTCTGATCCTGCCGCTCGCGTGTATCTGGTTCGCTGACGCGATGGGAAGCTACACCGGCCCCACGCCACGCGGCGCAATCACAGAAAAGACGCCCGGCGGCTTGGTTTGCTTTGGTGGGTGGCTTGTTCTGTTGTTGCCGGTGATCGCGGTTATTGTGGCCGCCTGTGCCAGCCGCTGAGTCTTCTTTCTGCTTGGCGGCGTGGCGACTTTGCGTGAGATTGCCGGCATGACGCTGACGGAAGTCCGGCAACTGTTGACCGACCTGGAGATTAGCCCGCGCAAGGCGCTGGGGCAGAATTTCCTCGTGGACGGCAATATCCTGAACATCATCCTCGACGAAGCCGACGTGCAGGCGGACGAGACGGTGTTGGAGATCGGGCCGGGCCTAGGCACGCTGACCAAGGCGTTGACGGAGTGTGCTGGGCATGTCGTGGCCATCGAGAAAGACCGGCAACTCTGCCGGTACCTGCGAGCGCAGTTCCCCCGGATCGAGTTGATCGAGGACGACGCGGTGAAGGTGTTGCGGGCCGGCAGGCTGCGGTTGCCGGCGTCGTTCAAGGTGGTAGCGAATCTGCCGTACAACATCTCGACGCCGGTCTTGGAACAGTTGGTCGAAGGCCGGCACCCGCCGCACAAGATGGTGCTGACGCTCCAACGGGAAGTGGCGGAACGGTTGGCGGCCAAGCCGCGCAGCAAAGATTACAGCGCGCTGACGTTGTTTACCCAACTCCGGTACCACGTGACCATCGTGCATATCGTGTCGGCGAGTTGTTTTTATCCCGAACCCGCCGTGCAGAGCGCGGTGGTGGCGTTCGACCGGCGGGAGCCGCGCGTGGCGCTGGCGCCGGACGCACCGTTCCATGCATTGGTCCGACAAGGGTTTGGCCAGCGGCGGAAGATGTTGCGGAATCACCTGACCGGCTGCGGCGCACTCGACCAGGCGTTTGCGGCGGCGGGGGTGTCCTTGACGGCTCGGGCGGAGGAATTGAGTCTCGAGCAGTGGATCACCATGGCCAACGCGTTGCGGCCAAAACCGCGCTGACTACCGGTTCTGCTGCAGCTTCCGTTGCAGGCGCAACGTCTGGCGCAACAATGGCAAATGCGCGATGCCTTTGGGACGTTGGATCGCTTCCTTGCTCTTGAGGATTCGTGCCAGCGGCAGGACGAGCACGGTGGTGCCGAGGCAACGCAGCCACATTGCGTGTTTTGCTTCGGCGGCAAAGGAACGCACCCCATCCACGCGGTAGAGGAAATTCACCAATGAGTCGTCACTCAATCCCACGGTGGTTGGTGCCAGTGGCGTCGCCCCGAGCCGGCCGCAAAGTTCTAACACCCGCGGGTAAGCACGGGTCGGCAGATCAAGCCAGATATCGCTGTCCAGCGTCGTCGCCGGTACACCCTGCAGGATGGCGGCGGACATGCCGGCTATTTGAAACCGAATGCCTTCCTGCTGGAGCGCGTAAATAAATTGTGCGAGCGGAGAAAGTTCTCGTGCAGCCGCCAGCGTTCGTCGGGTGTGGCGGCCAGACTGCGGGCGAACAGGATTTTTTCTTCGACGCTCAACATGCGGTCGTGTTTGAGTTGGCATAGAATTTGGCGCATTACTTTTCGCATGCCGCCATCTTGCGGCGGATGCCCGGCTCTTGGCAAGCAGGCCGCAGAATTCGATTGAAAATCCTTGCCGGGGCGCGCATTCTCACGCTTTTATGAAATCCTACAACATCGCAGTCATCGGCGGCGACGGCACCGGTCCGGAAGTCACCCGCGAGGCTCTCAAAGTGTTGGACGCCGCCCAACGAAAGTTTGGCTTCAAACTCCATTACACGCATTATGATTTTGGCGGCGCGCGGTACCTGAAGACCGGCGAAACGTTGCCGGATTCGGCCATCGAAGAGTTCCGCAAACAACACGCGATCTTCCTCGGTGCCATTGGCCACCCGGACGTGAAGCCGGGGATTTTGGAATGTGGGATTTTGTTGAAGGCGCGGTTCGCGCTCGACCAGTACATCAACCTCCGTCCCGTCAAACTCTACCGGACCGAGGACTGTCCGCTCAAAGACAAGACACCGCAGGACGTGGACTTTGTCGTGGTGCGCGAAAACACGGGCGGCATTTATACCGGCGTTGGCGGCGTGGTGCAGAAGGGGACACCGATGGAAATCGCCACGCAGGTGATGATTTACGGGCGGCCCGTGGTGGAACGCTGTGTCCGGTACGCCTACGAAGTCACCCGCCGGCGCAACAAGAAAAAGATGCTCACCCTTGTCCACAAGTGCAACGTGTTGACCCACGCCGGCGACCTGTGGGTCCGTACCCACAAGGAAATTGGCGACCAAGATTATCCGGACATCAAGCAGGACTACAATCACGTGGATGCCTGCACGATGTGGTTTGTCAAACAGCCGGAGTGGTACGACGTGATTGTCACGGAAAACCTGTTTGGCGACATCATCACCGACTTGGCGGCAATCATCCAGGGCGGCCTCGGCGTGGCGGCGGGCGGCAACATCAATCCCGAAGGCGTTTCGATGTTCGAGCCGATGGGCGGCAGCGCGCCGAAGTACACCGGCCAAAATGTGATCAATCCGATTGCCGCGATCAACGCCGCCGGCATGATGCTCGATACCTTGGGCGAGCGCGAAGCCGCAGCGGCCATTGATGCCGCCGTCACCACGGCGCTCAACAGTGGCAAGATCAAATCGCTCGCTGCAGGCCGGATGGGCCTCAGCACGACGCAGGTCGGCGATTTGGTGGCCGCGACGGTATGAGTCGGGCAGCGGGCGAGCGTTGCGGTGGGCGTCCGTTCCTGAACCGGTTGGCACGCGGCGGCGGGCGCGCCCTGCCATCCGATGGCAGTTCGACGGCGTGAGGATGGGAGATCACCGAGCATGCTCAATCCCGAATGGCGAGACCGGGTCGAGTCGTGGCGTCGAGAATTGGCGCGCCATTTCTACCGGCCGCTGGGCCGGGTGGAGTTGCGCGGCTTCGTCACGCGCGCGCAACTCACACCGCAGCGAGCGTGGCGCGAGCCTTTCCGGCCGATGCCGGTCGGCACAAAGTGGGGCGCGCAATGGAAATACGGCTGGTTCAAGACGCGCATCGTCGCGCCGCGCGCGGCAGCGGGGCACCGATTGGTTGCGTATCTCACTGATCGCGAATCGGTGGTCTTTGTCAACGGCCGAACGCATTCAGGCCGGTTTCAGCCCGTGACGTTGACGCGCCGGGCGCGCGCGGGCGAGACGTTTGACGTGTTGTTCGAGACCTACGCCGGCCACGGGCCGGTGGATTTTCCGTGTCACGCGGGGCCGACACCACCCCAACGGAGGACCACGCCGGTCGTGCTGGCACGGCAGCAGGAAGTGAAAGAGGCGACGTTTGGCGTTTGGCAGGAGGATGCCTATCAGTTGTGGCTCGACGTGGAAACCGCGGCGGACTTGCCGCGGGCGTTGCCACCGGAATCGCTGCGCGTGGCGGAGTTGGAGGCAGGGTTGAAAGACTTCACGCTCGTCGCCGACTTCGAGTTGCCCGAGGAGAAGCTGCTGGCGAGTTGTCGGGCGGCCCGGCAACGGCTGGCGCCGCTGTTGCGGTGTGTGAACGGCTCGACGGCGCCGGTGTTTTATTGTTTCGGGCACGGCCATCTCGACACGGCGTGGCTCTGGCCGCTCGCGCACAGCGAACGCAAAGTGGCCCGCACCGTGGCCAATCAACTCGAATTGCTCGCCGAGTATCCCGAACACCGGTTTTTGATGAGCCAACCGGCACAGTATGTCTGGCTGCGCGACAAATACCCGGACCTCTATGCGCGGGTGAAACGCGCGGTGCGGGCCGGCCAGTTCATTGCCGACGGCGCGATGTGGGTGGAGTCGGACACCAACCTGCCGGCGGGCGAATCGTTGATCCGGCAATGCCTGCACGGCCGGCGGTTTTTCCGCGAGGAGTTTGGCGTGGACAGCCGGCTGTTGTGGTTGCCGGACGTGTTCGGCTATTCGGGCGCGCTGCCCCAAATCCTCAAGGGCTGCGGCGTGGATTATTTCTCCACCGCCAAGCTGTTCTGGACCTACCATGGTGGCGACCCGTTCCCGTACAATCAGTTCTGGTGGCAGGGCATTGACGGCACCGCTGTGCTGGTATTCCTTCACGAAGATTACGGCGCGCACACCCGGCCCGAACAGGCCATCCGCCGCTGGCACCAGCGCCGCCAACGCGACGGTCTCAAGACTTTTCTCTACCCGTTCGGCTGGGGCGACGGCGGCGGCGGTCCCGAACGCGATCACCTCGAGTTTTTACGCCGAGCGAAAGACCTCGAAGGGATGCCGCGTATGAAACTCGCCGCGCCGGCAGAGTTCTTCCGCGACCTCGCCCGCGCCGACACGCTGAACCGGTACGTCGGCGAGTTGTATTATCCATGCCACCGCGGCACCTACACCTCGCAAGCCCGCGCCAAACGCGGCAACCGCAAGGCTGAATTCGCGCTGCGCGAGGCGGAAATGTGGGGCGCAGTCGCGGCCGCAACGCGCGGCTTCCGGTATCCGCTCGTCACGATGGATGCGGCATGGAGGAATCTGCTCCTGCATCAATTCCACGACATCCTGCCCGGCTCTTCCATTCACCGCGTGTACGAAGAAACCACCGCCGCGCACCGGCAGGTGATCGCCGTGGCCCGCCAAGTTCAGCAAGCCGCTCAAGTGCGATTGGCCAAGCGCACCTCCCAGGCGGTGACCGTGTTCAACTCGCTCGGCTGGGAACGGCATGCCGTGGTCGAGTTGCCGGACCGGCGGCAAGCGGAAGTGACCGTGCCGGCGTGCGGGTGGACGACCGTCACCGCGCCGACCGCGGTGTGCCACGCCGTCGCCACCCCCCGGTCGCTGGAGAATGATCTGCTGCGCGTGACGTTCAACGCCTGCGGCGAGATCACCGGCATCCGCGATAAAGAAACGGGCGGCGAATGGCTGGCCGGCGGGGCCAACCGCTTCCTGATGTTCCAGGACGTGCCAAGCCAGTTCGATGCGTGGGACATTGACAGCATGTACGAGTTGCAGCCGGTCCGACTGGACTCACGGGCCCAGATCACCGTTCGTGGCGACACGCTGCGCGTCACCCGGCAACTGCACAACTCGAAATTAATTCAGGAAATCTCCCTGCGGCCCAGTCGCCGGCGAATTGATTTTGTGACAATGGTGGATTGGCAGGAACGGCACAAACTGCTCAAGGTGTCGTTCCCAGTTGCTGTCCACGCCGACGAGGCCATCCACGAAATCCAATTCGGGCACGTCCGCCGCCCGAACCACCGGTCGCGTCCGTTCGATGCCGACCGCTTCGAAGTCAGCCAACACAAATGGACTGCGCTGGCTGAGGAAGGCCGCGGCGCGGCCGTGCTCAACGACTGCAAATACGGCGTCAACGTTCTCGGCCAAACAATCAATCTCACATTGTTGAAGTCGTCGCTGTTGCCCGACGAAATCGCCGACCGCGGCCGGCAGGAGTTCACCTACGCGTTCTATGCGTGGAACGGCCCGTTCGCCGCTAGCCGGGTGGTGCAGGAAGCTTACGAATTGAATTGCCCGGTCACTGTCGTTGCGGGGGCAGCCGCCGTCGAGTTCTCGGCGTTCAGCGTGGATGCCGCCAACATCATCATCGAGACCGTCAAGCCGGCCGAAGACGGCAGCGGCGATGTCATCGTCCGCCTGTACGAAGCACTGCGCACGGCGACGCGCTGCACTTTGCGCGTCAACCTGCCGGTCCACACCGCCGTGGCCACGGACATGCAGGAGTTGCCCCAACGCCGCCTGGCACTCCGGCAAGGCCGGCTGGCACTGGAGTTCCGCCCGTTCGAGGTCAAAACGATCCTCTTGAAACGGTAGGCCCTTTCCCGTCCGTCGGGGGTGGGCCTCAGGGCGCGGAGATCCAGGGCGGTGGGCGGCGGGTTCAGCCGAGCTTTAGAGCCGCTTGGGCGAGGGCGGTGATGCCGGCCCAGTCTTGGGCCGCGATTCGTGTTTGATCGGCAATCCACGTCCCCCCGACTGCCGCCACGATCGGCAATTGCAGATATTCGCCCGCGTTGTGCGGACCAATGCCGCCCAACGGCACGAACCGCACCTCCGTATGGCTATACGGTCCCGCCAACGCTTGCAACATCTTTACCCCGCCCGCAGGTTCGGCCGGGAAAAACTTCAACACCTGGCATCCCAACGACAGCGCCCGCTCAACATCCGAGGGGGTCATCACGCCGGGCATGAACGGCAACTTCAGCGCGCGCGCTTCCTTGATCACGGTCTCATTCAGGCCGGGGGCGACGCCAAATTGCGCCCCCACCTCAACCGCCTGCGCTACTTGCACCGGAGTCAACAACGTGCCGGCACCCACGGTCAACTCCGGGAACTTCCGGCGCAGCAGCCGCACGCAATCAGCCGCCACCGGGGTGCGAAAGGTGATTTCGAGGAACGGCAGGCCAGCCGCGATCAGGGCACGAGCCAGCGGTTCGGCGTCGTCCACCCGATCCAAAACCGCGACCGGCATGATGCGCTGGCGGAGAATGGCTTGCATGGCTGCCTCTTAGCAGGTAACAAACCTGCCGGCAAGATGAACATCCACATTCCCCAAGTGGTTCTGCTGAGCGCGCTGATCATGACTACACACACACCTGCTCAAAACACAACGAATTATCCGCCGCCCCGAACAGTGGGCGACCCGGCCACGTTCGGCCGCGGCATCCAGCGGACGATGACCTTGCTGGCCAACGGCGAGACAGCCCGCATTTTGTTCTACGGCCAATCCATCACGGAACAAGCTTGGGTCGGAATGGTCGCGGATGATCTGCGCAAATGTTTTCCCCGCGCCCGCTTGATCATTGAAAACCGGGCGCTCGGCGGCTTCTCGTCGCAGCGGTTGGTCAAGCCCGCCGAGGTGGACTTGTACCCGTTTTATCCCGACCTGCTGATCTTCTATGTTTTTGGTTCGCATACAGATTACGAAGACATTATTCGCCGCACGCGGGAGCGCACGACAGCGGAGATTCTTTTGCAGACCGATCATCTCAGCGCACAAGCCACGCTCGAAGAGGAAATGGATCCCGCCCGACTGGCGCCCGAGGGGCGAATGTGGTCGCAATTCATGAACTACAAGTTTTTGCCGGACCTTGCCCGCCGTTACGACTGCGGCGTGGTGGACCAGCGCAATCTCTGGAAACAATACCTCCGCGACCACAACCTCCCGCCTGCCGCGTTGCTCCAAGACGGTATTCATCTCAACGACCACGGTTGTTACGTCATGGCGGAGATCGTCAAAGCCTACTTGGTGCACCGCCCCGATACCCCGCTCGACCCGTTCAATTGCGACACAGTGCGAACATACGTCGTGGGGCGGGACATCCACTGGCAAAACGGCCAGTTGCGGCTGGAATTCACCGGCAACCGCGTGGACTTGCTCGGTCGCGTCGGCGCCAGCGGCGCACCGGCGGACGTCCGCATTGACGGCCGGAAGCCGAGCGCGTTTCCCGAGCTGTACGGATTCACGCGCGCCGTCGCGCCGCCGGACACAAAATGGCCCTTTTTGCTGAAGATTGGCCACGAGACGCCACTAGTGGTCGAAGAATGGACATTGCGCTTCCATGACGTGTCACCCGACCTGAAGACATTCCGGTTTACCGTGACGGGTTCAAAGACCGGGCCCGATGGCGAAGGCACGTCGGCCGAACGATTCGTCTCGAAGTCAGGCCGCATTGTCATCGAACCGGCTGATTGGGACCTTCCGTATGTGATGAAGTTGGGCAAACGCGAGCTGACGCCGGAGTTTCATCTGCGTTGGCGGGTGGTGCCGTATTTCGTGGATGAGTTTCATGGCGGAGAACTCGTGACGGTGGCGCAAGGTTTGGCGAACACGACGCACACACTCGAAATCACTGGCAACTCTGCGACCCCACTGGCTGCCATCCGCATCTACCGACCGCCACGTGCGACGTTGCGGTGAACGCCGCCACCGCGTTGATCCGCCGCCCGATGGCTCGCCGGACGCGCAGGTACATTGACAAGCTGCCGGGGGCTTCGTAGTCTGCGGACACCGACCAGCGAGCCATGGCCAAACGCGGCGACATTTTATTGATTGATGACGAGGAGGCGCTCTGCGCCGCCGCGGAGAAAATCCTCACCAAAGAGGGCTACCGCGTTCACGCCGTGCATACCGCCGCGGCGGGGCTGGAGCGGTTCACCGCGGAAGCGCCGGATTTGTTGATCACCGACCTGATGTTGCCGGATTTGGACGGCCTCGGGGTATTGCGGCGCGCGAAGGAGTTGCACCCGAACGTCGAGGTCATTCTGATCACCGGGCGCGGCAGCGTCGAAAAAGCCGTCGAAGCGATGCGGCTCGGTGCGTATGATTTCATCGAGAAACCACTCGACCGGGCCGCCTTATTGAAGGCGTGCAGCCGCGCCATTGAGAAACAACGGTTGGCGGCCGAGAACCGACGGTTGCGCGCCGAACTGCGGCAACAGCGCGACGAAGACGCGCTCATCGGCCATAGTCCGGTCATGGCTGGCGTCAACAAACTCGTGCGCCAGATCGCGCCCACCGACGTGGCGGTGTTGATCCAAGGTGACAGCGGCACCGGCAAGGAAGTCGTGGCGGACATCATCCACGCGCTCAGCCCCCGGCGCGACGCGCCGATGGTCAAGATCAGTTGCGCGGCCATCCCGGAGACGCTGCTCGAAAGCGAGTTGTTCGGCTACGAACGCGGGGCGTTCACCGGCGCGGCCAATTCCAAACCCGGCAAGCTCGAACTGGCCGATGGCGGCACGCTGTTCCTCGACGAGATCGCCGAGATGTCGCCGCCGTTGCAAGCCAAGCTGCTGCGGGTGTTGCAGGACGGCCGGTTTCAACGGCTGGGGAGCACCCGCGACATTCAGATTGACGTGCGGATCATCAGCGCGACGCACGTGGACATTCCGCAGGCCATCGCGGCCGGACGGTTTCGGCCGGACTTGTACTTCCGCCTGAATGTGGTGCAAATCATGTTGCCGCCGTTACGGGAACGGCCGGACGACATTCCGTTGTTAGCTAATCATTTTCTCAAGAAGTATGCCGAGCGGATGCAAAAGCCCGTGCGCGCGATTGCAGCGACCGCCCTCGATCAGTTGCTCGCGCATTCCTGGCCGGGCAACGTTCGCGAACTCGAAAACGTCATCCAGCGCGCCATCGCCGTCGCGAGCGACGATACGATTCGCAGTTTCCATTTTGCCCTGACGCCCTTGGTGACCACTCCGGTGGTGAGCGGGCCAAGCATCACGATTCCTATTGGCACTTCATTGGCCGCGGCCAGTGACCAACTAATCCACGAGACCCTCCGTCTCTGCGCCGGCAACAAGGAGCAAGCTGCCAAATTGCTGGGCATTTCCTCGCGTACCCTCTACCGTCGGGCGGCCACGGGTCAACAGTGCGCCCAATCATGAGTGCGCTGCTGACCGGCAGCTCTTGGAGCTGGCGCGGATATTCCCGCCTGCGCTTTGGCTCAGGTGTGCTGCCGCAAGTTCACCGATCCCAGCCGTTGGTGGTCAGGCAAGAACGCGATGCTGTTGCACCGCACTCCCGGACGCTTGCGGGTTGAGCATCAGTTCGGTCGTTGGGCCGAACCGTTTTGGAGTGCGCCGCGTGAGCGGCGCTTGGGAGGGCTGGGGGAGAGGGATGCGCACACGACACGCCACAGTAGGCGGCTGGCGGAGAAGCAAATCAAAAGACGGTCCAGATTTGTCCGTTCACGTAAAACGGGGGTGCGAGCCGATCGCCTCCCTTCGTTTTGCTCCATTCTGACCTCACTGCCACGGTTGTGCCTCATGCTCACGATGGGGGCAGGGACGGCTTGCGTCGGTGGGGTTTTCTTCCTAAAGTGGCGACATGAAAGGTCTCCGTTTTTGCCTTGTCCTCACCGGGTGCGTGTGGTGTGGTGCTGCGGTCTTTGGCCAGCAAACCGTGGCCCAGCAGTTGGCCATCGTGGATGAGAAACTCAACAAGCTTTCCGCCGAGGTCGAAGCGCTGCAATTCAACCAGCGCAAATTGCAAGAGCAGGTAGACGATTTGCAGACGCAGGTGGTCAACCTCCGCAAAGCAGGAGGCGCCTCGGCCGCCAGCTTCGATGCGTTGCAAGCCCAACTCCGTACGCTGGACGCCGCCCGCGAGAGGGACAAACAGATCATTCTCGACACTCTCGCCAAAGAATTGGCTTCGCTCAGTGGCAGTCGGGCAGGCAGTACGGGCAAACCCAGCAGTGGCGAGTATGTGGTGCAAAAAGGCGACACGCTTACCACTATCGCCAAACAGCACGGCGTCACCGTCGCCAGTCTCCGCAAAGCCAACAACCTCACGAGTGATGAACTCAAAGTGGGACAGAAGTTGGTGATTCCCAAGTAAACCGCCACTCGCGGCGACGGAAGGCTCACTCTTTCGCCGGCCGGTTGCTGTCCCAGATGATGGCCTTGGGCGAGGTGGCGGGTTTGGTCTTTTTCTCCCAAGTGCGGCGCTGCTGTGTGTGGGTGACGGCGGTGAGCTTGTCCGTATCCACTTTCAACCAAACAGTATCTTCGCCGAGGATCTTTTCCACAGCGGTGACAAAAGCTTCGGTTGGCGTCACGGCGAAATGCTCGTGCGTCTCGACGAATACATACCGGCCATCGTCAAACATGAAACAAAAAAAGACCGGTGTCGTGCCCTTGTGCGCGGCGAGGATGCCTTTGACTTGGTCGAGGGCGTCCGGGGATGTGTTCCCAACCGGCAGACGGATGTGGACGGCTTTGGTGAATTTCTTGGGCACATCCGCCAACGGGATGATTTGTTCGGCGTACAACTTCGGTTTGTCTTCGCGGAGATTGACGGCACCGGAGACGAAGATGGCGGCATCGGTGTTCAGTTGGGAGCTAAACTTGGTGTAAGCTTCCGAGAAGACCAACACTTCGACGGTGCCCTCAAGATCTTCCAAGGTCAGGATTGCCATGGGCTTGCCTTGCTTGGTTGTTTTCAGCGCCATTTTGCTGATGATCCCGCCCAGCCGGGTCATCTGGCCGTCCTGCAATTCCGACAATCGGGCGGTGGACGTCAACTCATAGCGGCGCAGCACGTCGGCATACCGGCTCAAGGGGTGCCCGCTGACGTAGAACCCCAGCAGTTCCTTCTCGAATGCCAGCATCTCACTGGCTGACCACACCACCGCCGGCGCGGCGACTGTCGCCTGTTGCCGGGCATGGACCGGTGCGATGTCGAACAACGCTGCTTGCCCGCGTTCCCGGTCGCGCTGAACATTGTTGGCACGGTTCATCTGGTAGTCGAGATCGGCAAACAACTGGGCCCGGTTCGGATGGAGCGAGTCAAACGCCCCGCATTTGATCAGGCTCTCAATGACTTTGCGGTTGACGACGCGTAAATCTAGCCGGTCACAGAAATCCGCAAATGATTGGAACGGGCCGCCGCTGTCGCGGACGGAGATGATACTTTGGACGGCGATTTCGCCGACGTTTTTGATTCCGGCCAGACCGAATCGAATCGCCTTTGGCGGATGGGGGGAGTGCCCGTCTGCCGGCCCGGTGGACGGGCTGGAAGCCTGTTCCACGGTAAACCGCACCCGGCTGGCGTTCACGTCGGGCGGCAACACCGGGATGCCCATGCGCCGACATTCGTTAACGAACTGTTGGATTTTGTCGGTGTTGGCCAGGTCGTTGGACAATAGCGCGGCCATAAACTCGACCGGATAGTTTGCTTTGAGGTAAGCGGTTTGGTAGGCGACGACGGCGTAGGCGGCGCTATGGGATTTGTTGAAGCCGTAGCCGGCGAACTTCTCAAGCATCTCGAAAATCTTTTCGGCCTTCGCGCGCGGGATTTTGTGGTGAGTCGCGCAGCCTTTGATGAAAACCTCGCGTTGCTTGGCCATCTCTTCCGGCTTTTTCTTGCCCATCGCCCGCCGCAGAATATCGGCGGCGCCGAGCGAGTAACCGGCCAGCGCGTTCGCCGCCTGCATGACTTGCTCCTGATAGACAAAGATGCCGTAGGTTTCTTTCAGGATTGGTTCGAGCAACGGATGATCGTAAGTGATCGGCACTTTGCCGTGTTTGCGGGCGATGTAGTCATCAATGAACTGCATCGGCCCCGGCCGGTACAGCGCGATCAGCGCGTTGATCGTTTCGATGGAATCAATCCCAATCCGTCGGCACAGGTCGCGCATCCCGCCTGATTCGAGCTGGAACACGCCAATCGTATTCGCCTTTTTCAACAGGTCAAACGTCGGCTGGTCATCGAGAGGGATTTGGGAAATGTCAATCCGCCGGCCGGTGGTCTGCGCCACCAGGTCGAGGCAATCATGGATCACTGTCAAGGTCTTCAACCCCAGGAAATCCATCTTCAACACGCCCAACTCACCGAGCGGATTCATCGAGTATTGCGTGACGATATCCGTCTCGGTCGTGCCGCGCGCGAGTGGCACGATGTTGGTGAGCGGCTCGGCGCCGATGACCACCCCGGCGGCGTGCGTGCTGGCGTTGCGGGCCAAGCCTTCAAGGGTGAATCCATAATCAATCACTCGCCGCGTCATTTCCTCTTGCTGGTACGCGGTCTTCAGCTCAGGGTTGATTTCCAGCGCCTTCTTCAACGTCATCCCCAAGTCGGGGGGGATCATCTTGGCAATCCGGTCGCAGTCGGCATATGACAGACCGAGGACCCGCCCCACGTCGCGCACCACCATTTTTGCGCCGAGGGTGCCGAATGTGATGATCTGCGCCACGTGATCGGCACCGTATTTTTGGCGGACGTATTCAATGACTTCTGGCCGCCGGTTGTAACAGAAATCCATGTCAATATCCGGCGGCGACTTTCGTTCGGGATTGAGAAACCGCTCGAAAAACAACCCGTAGCAGAGCGGATCAATATCCGTAATCCGCAACGCGTAGGCCACCAAGCTGCCAGCCGCGCTGCCGCGCCCGGGCCCGACCGGGATGCCTTTGCTCCGCGCATAGTGGACGAAGTCCCACACGATAAGAAAGTAGCTGGTGAACCCCTGTTTCTCGATGACCTGCAACTCGTGCTCAATGCGCGGCTGCAATTCCGGCAGCTTGTCCGCAGGGTAACGTTCGCGCACGCCTTGCTCGACCAGTTGGCGGAGGTATTGTTCGCGGGTCACCCCGGGCGGCGGCGGATATACCGGGAAGCGCAGCTTGCCGAACTCCAACACCAACTCGCATTTCTCGGCGATGGCCAACGTGTTTCGCAACGCCTCCGGCACTTCGGTGAACAACGCGTGCATCTCCTCGGGCGTCTTGAGATAGAACTGGTCGCTGCCATACCGCATCCGTTTCTCGTCGGCGAGTTGCGACTGCGTCTGGAGGCAGATCAAACAATCGTGCGCCTCCCAGTGATCATGTTCGAGATAATGCACATCGTTTGCAGCTACCACGGGCAGCTTGAACTCTTTGGCCCATTGGCGGAGCACCGGGTTGACTTTGCGTTGACCCTCCAACCCATGATCGTGAAGTTCGACGTAAAGATCACCCGGCTCAAATATCTGCCGGTAGTCATCAAGCGCCTTTTGGGCCTCGGCGGGCATGTCGTTGAGAATCTTCGCTGGCACTTCGCCTTTGAGACACGCGGTCAAGCCGATCAACCCCTTCGCGTGTTGCGCCAATAGTTCCTTGTCAATCCGCGGTTTGTAGTAAAACCCCGTCAGGTGTGCCTCGGTGGACAGTTTAATCAGGTTCTTGTAGCCGGTCTCGTTTTTGGCCAGCAAGATCAGGTGAAACGCCGCATCGCGCGCGCTGCTGGCTTTCTTCTCCAACCGGCTGCCCGGCGCGACATACATCTCGCACCCGATGATCGGTTTCACCCCGTGTGCGACGGCTTCCTGGTAAAACTCAATGGCGCCATACATGGCGCCGTGATCGGTCATGGCGACAGCGGGCATCTTGCAGGCGCGGACCTTTTCCATGACCTCGCCAATGCGACACGCCCCATCGAGCAGGCTGTACTCGGTGTGCAAATGTAGATGGACAAAGTCGGAGTGTTTCATGCCGCGTGGTTCACTCTAGGAGCGCCCCGCGTCGCAATCAAGCTTTCACGTGCCCGCTACCTCATGCTTCGCACGGTCGGGGCACCCCAACCAGCTTGAGGGCGCCTCGGGAGGCACCCAATGCCTCACCAAGAAGGCGGCATCACCGGTCCCGCACCGCGTTCATACAGTGCGACAAACAACTGCGGGGATTCGTGCACCACTTGTACGAGCCGGTGGTGCGTGTTCATCCAAGCCATCACTCGTTGGTGAAAACCGGGCTGGCGGAAATCCGGCCACAACACCAACCACAACCGTCGCGCATCATCTGCGAGTTGACCGCGACCGATCACCCGCGCCAACGTCGGTTGGTCTTCACTGACTCGGGCCAACCCCTGCGGTAGCGCGTCGCTCAGATAAAATTGGAAAGGCCGGTACGAAAACGCTGACGAATGCACCACCACATCCCCCGGCTGATACTCCGACGCCACCCGCGCCGCCGCCGTCCGCAAATCCGACCGGATCCACACGTTCTCCCTCCAATAATACAGCGACAACGCCCACAGATTCCCTGCCATCACCAGAACAGCCATGATGGCTGTCAGTGAAAGCCATCTTCTGTTCTCCAGGTTACCCAGGCTAACGCCGAAGAGCAGGGCAAACGCCGGAACAACCCACACCAGGGTCCGCGGCAAAAACACATTCGCTCGGACCGACAACCCCGCCAGCAACCCCACCGGCTCAACAACCACAACACCAGAGGCAGACGCGGTTGCGTGCCCATCTTCCACGTTGCCACAACCACCGCCGCCAAACTCAGCACCGCCCACGGCCAATACGGCCCCGGATTCTTTGGAATCGCTCCGCTTAGCAACGCGAAAAACCGCACCGGGTCCGCCCACGAGAAGTCTTTCATCCAGTACCCAAACGTCCCGCCACCATACTGCCGGGCCAACAGCGGCACCCCTGGCGCGAACAGCACCCCCGCTGCCGCCACTGCCCAGAACCACGAACGGAACAACTCCCGCCGACACCAAACGATATACAATCCTTGCGCCACGATGGCGAATGCCGACGTGTATTGCGTGTACAAGCTCAACGCTGTCACGACCGCATACCCCGGCCACCGCCGCGACAACAGCAGCCACCACGACGCCGTCACCAATAACGCCTGGAGCGCGTACATCCGGATTTCCTGCGAGTACCAGACATGCAACGGACACAACGCCAACAACAACGCGCTCGTCACGCCGGCCACGGTCGAAGGCGCTGGCTCAGCACGCCGCGTCGTGTCATTTGCCCACCAAGTGGGCAGGCTGGGACGGTTCGTCACACCGGTCGAACCGAGTTGGCAACCAATGAGAAATACCACCGTCAACACGCCGCACACGACCGAAAAACCGCGTGCCGCCAATTCATCCTTCGGCAGGAAATGAAGAATAAGATAATGGCCTGGCGGGTGCGTCTCGTCCTCGGCAGCCGCGACAATGTCCGCCGGTGCGGCTCGCGCCACCAGCAGCGTGACCGCTTCATCGAACCACAGGACCCGCTCGGCCAATCCGAACAATCGCACACCGGTCGCCAGTGCCAGAACCAGAATGAGCCACCATCGAGTTCTCATCACCTCACCCAGCACCAGATAAACAACACCAACAGGCCCACCGCGACCACCCACCAACCCCAGCCGATGGACGGCCGCTGTGTGCCCAGTTCCCGGCGTTGCCAATCCTCGTAATCAAATTCGTCGGGATCCTCGATGTCGGTCCCGTTGTAGATTGTGTTGTCCGACCAACCGGTCTTCTCGTCCGCGCCGCATTCGGGGCAGGCCCGTGCCGTGGCCGGCACCTCCGCCCCGCAGTTCGGACAGATAAAATCATTGCGCGACATTGCTTTCCATCCACTGAATTTCGACTTGGATCAGTCTGTCGCATGGGCACACTTGGTCGCTCATGGACTCGCTCCGATTTATTGTATGTCTGCGGGGCGTGTGGGGTGAAGTTTAGTGAACTTCGGCTGTAAAGTCTAGCGGCCATTGGTCGCCCAGCGCCCGGAGCCGCGCATACAATCCGATGGCGACGATGTAAGAGGCCAAAGCTGTGCTGGGGAGGCCACTCCCAAACCGTTTGGCCTCTTTATGGCGCTGTTGCACCACACCCCAGCGACTTGGAGTGCAATGCGACAGCCTACTCTTTTGGGACGCCGATGGTTGTGGACTGTGGGCAATCGGTGGCTCACAGCAGCCACACGCCGGCGCGAAGGAACGGGATAAAATTTTTCAATAACGCGGCGTGCGGACCGAGAGACGTTCACCGCCGGGTGAAGCTTTCAGCACAGGCAAGCGCCCCCAAAGCAGCAACGGTGGTGATTCTTTGGTTTGACCGTGGCGTGGCGGGCCGGTATTCTCGCGCCTGGCGGAAATATCAAACATCATGATGAACACCAAACGTGTTCTGTTCCTCTATTTGACGAAACATTCAGGTCACTACGCGGCAGCGGTGGCGGTCGAACAAGCGTTCCGTCGGCTCGATCCCAGCGTGGAGACCATGCTGCTCGATTCGTTTAGCCACGCCAATCCGCTCCTGTCCAAAGTGACCCTGAAAGCCTATCTGGCAATTCTCCGCGCCGCACCGGAACTTTGGGAATACATGTACGACAACCCGGAGTTCAAGGAGCGCACCAAGAAAATCCACGAGCTGCTCAACCGCGGCAACTCCAAGAAACTGCAGCGGGTGCTCGACGCGTTTCAGCCGGACGCCGTGGTTTGCACGCAGGCGTTTTCCTGCGGAGTGATGGCCACGTGGAAGCGCACCACCGGCAACCACCACGTCCGGCTGGTCGGCGTGCTCACCGATTTCGTGGCCCACCGCTACTGGGGCGCGCCAGAAGTGGATCTGTACATCGCGCCCAACGACGACACCCGGCAATCCTTGCTGGCCCAAGGCGTGTCGGCCGAACGGGTGCGCGTACATGGCATTCCGATCAGTCATGCTTTTCGCGCGCCCGTGGATGCGGCGGCCGTCATTCGCCAACTCGGCCTGCGGCCGGACCTGCCTAAAATTCTCGTCATGGGCGGCAGCCTCGGCCTCGGCCCCGTCAAAGCGGTGATTCGCAAACTCGACAAGCTCCCGCAACCGTTCGACATCATTGCCATCGCCGGCAAAAACGCGGACCTGCGGGAGCGGCTCGAACACCAAGCCCACAAATTGCGGCACCCGACGAAGATCATCGGCTTCGCTGAAAACGTTCACGAACTGATGAGTATCGCCGAAGTCCTGGTCACCAAACCCGGCGGAATCACCACGGCTGAGGCATTGGTCAAGGCGGTGCCGATGATCATCATCAATCCCATTCCCGGTCAGGAACAAAAAAACACCGACGTCCTGCTCGCTCATGGCGTGGCCGTGCAAGCCCGCCAGCCGGCGGATGTGGCGGAGTTCGTCAGCCAATTCTTGCGCGACCCGGACAAGCCGCGCCAGATGCGGCAGGCCGCCCAAGCACTCGGCCGGCCGTTCGCCGCCGACCACGCGGCACAGGATTTGTATGCGCTACTGACCGGGGCGACCGTCGTTGCTGCCCCCAGCTCCGTGTGAAATACCTGCAACTCAAAATCGCCGAATTTTTGGCGCGCGTGCTCCCGCGGCGCGTAAGTTACGGCCTGGCCCGCCGCGGCGCCGATTTGTATTTCCTCCTCGACCGCCGCGCCCGCGAAGCCGTCATCAGCAATCTCCAGCGCATCCACCTCCACGGCGGCCTGCGGTTTTCCCGTCGCGCCTTGCGGGTTCTGGCCCGTGAGAACTTCCTGAATTTTGCGAAGTATCTCGTGGACTTCTTTACCTTCCTCCACGTGCCGCCCGAGCGGATCCACCGATTGATTGATTTCCGCAACATTCGTGAACAGCTTGATCAATTGCTCGCCGAACGGCGGGGGGTGATTTTGTTGACTGCCCATCTGGGCAACTGGGAGCTGGGTGGTGGCGTGTTGGCCCAACTGGGCTACCCCATCCATGCTGTCGCCCTTTGGCAGCCCAACCCCAAACTCAACGCGCTCTATCAAAGTTACCGGGTTGCGCGTGGGATCAAGGTAATCCCGTTGGGTCATGCGGCGCGCGGTTGCCTGGCCGCGTTGCGCCGTGGCGAAATCGTCGCCTTGCTCTGCGACCGTGATTATAGTCCGGCGATGGACACGATTGAGTTGTTTGGCCAACCTGCCCGGTTGCCGCACGGTCCTGCGCGGCTCGCCCTTGCTACCGGTGCACCGTTGTTGATGGGTTTTCTTGTGCGTGTGCCCGGCGACACCTACGAATACGTCGTCGGCGAACCGATTCAGGTGGATCCGACGCGCGACACGGTGGGCTCCGTCATGGCACAAATTGTCCACCAATTGGAGTGCGCTGTCCGAGCACACAGCGAGCAATGGTATCTTTTCCACGACCTTTGGGACATCGAGCGGGACCGCCAGTTGGCGACCGCCGCAGCATTTGGTGCTCCGGTCGCTCCGCGATCCACTCCCGTCATTCCAACTTTATAATCAGGATGGACGAACATTGAATATTTTACCAAGCCGCCGTGCAAACTGTGAAGAACAGGCGTCGCCTCGCGCGACCACCGGCCGCGCCAGCGTCTTGGAGTGTGGCGCCGCAGTATTCGATGTGCGGCCGACGAGCATGGAAATCGGAAGGACTATCCCCGTTTTCTGGGGCTGCAATGCTGTCAGTCCTTGAATCCTGACTTGTTGGGGAAAAGGACAAATGGGAAAGTGACCTCCGCAGTCTGAAC
>CALBCO010000124.1 GCA_937927265.1 uncultured Verrucomicrobiae bacterium
TGGAGAATACGGCGACCGGGCCGGCAGTGCAAGGATTGTCCGGTCGCCGTGAACAAAAACAAGAGACCGGTGCCAGTCTCGCCGATCAGGAGACTGACAATGAAGCGGTGGTTGACGGTAGCAGCGTGGATGACGGGAACAATGACATACGCGGTAGCCAATGGCGGGGACGACAGGCCGATGCGAATGGCTGCCGGGAGCATCGTGAGCGGCGGAGTGATTCTAATGCTGGCGATGGCCGGTGGGCACGGGGTGGCGGCCAGCCGGTCGGGGTTTACGTTGGTGGAATTGCTGGTGGTGGTGGCGATCCTCGGTGTGCTGGCCAGTTTGTTGTTGCCGGGGTTGGCGGGGGCGCGGGAGACGGCGCGCCGGTCGCAATGCACATCGAACCTGCGCCAGATCGTGCTGGGCGTGGCGTTGTACAGTCAGGACCACGAGGATCGGTTGCCGCCCAAGTTCGAGATCAAGAAATCCAGTCTGACCGCCGAAGACGTTGCCAAGGGCAAACAGTTGAACACCCCGGCTCACGGTATTCAGACCGTGTTGCAGTCCTATTGTGGATCGGTGAACTTGTTCCGCTGCCCGTCCGACCGGGGTGACGCGGCCAGCGCGGTGCCGGTGTTTGAGCGCAAGGGGAGCAGTTACGATCTGGCCGGCGCGGATGTGAAGAAGGCCGGTGACGAATGGAAAAATCTGTTTTCGTTTGCGTCGAACCGGGAAGTGGCTCGCGACCTCTTCAAGCCGTGGGACAGCGATGATCCCAAGAAGGTGCAGGAAAAATTGAGCAAAGGCGAACTCGGCCCGATCAAGTGGCATCGCCGGGGCTATAACATGGCGTTTGCGGATGGCCGGGTGGTGACGGTGCGGGGCAAGCATCAGGAAAAAGAGGAAAAAGGCAATGACTGAGTCGGCCATCAACATTGCCCCGCCGCGCCACAGACACGCGTGGTTGCGGCGCTTGCGGACGTGGCACACATACATCGGCGCGGTGGCCGCGATTTTCCTCGTTGTGGCGGCCGGGACGGGCATCGTGCTCAACTACAAGAAACCGATCTTCGGCGCACTCGGTCTTGAACCCGCCAAATCCGAACCGGCAGTCCGCCCGACCGGTGACACAAAGTTGACCGTTGCTGACGCCGCGACCCACTGGCCGGTCACGGTGACGCGGGCGCTCGCTGCCGCGCGTGACCGGTGGGGCGACGCCGCGCTGGATGCCGTTGAGTTGCGAACGGAACGGGGCGCGTTGTTGTGCAAAATCAAGAAAAAGGGCGGCGACGAACTGTGGCTCTGCGCGCAAACCGGCACGCTCACAACCAAGCGCAAGTACGAGAAGCTCTCGCTGCCCGGTCCCGACGGGCAACGGACGGCAGCGTTCGATTGGGGCAAGTTGCTGATTGATCTTCATACCGGCAAGATCTTCGGCGAACCAGGCAAAGTGGTCGTGACGGTGATGAGTGGGGGGCTGATCTTTCTAAGTTTGAGCGGGTTGTTCATCTGGCTGCGGCCGCAGATGATCCGCGCCCGAAAAGCGTCCGGTGATGGTTCATTGCCAGATAGGGCGCTGGGCCGGGGTGCAGGCGGAGAAGGGGTTGGCGCGGCTGGCGAAGGTGCCGGGCGCGGGATGATGTCGGAAAAAGTGAGGGCAGCGAGCAGGTTTGGCACGCCGCGTCGCCGCCCTCGGTGAGAAACACGTTAGCGCGTGTTCTCACGGTGGAGAATACGGCGACCGGGCCGGCAGTGCAAGGATTGTCCGGTCGCCGTGAACAAAAACAAGAGACCGGTGCCAGTCTCACAAAGCAGGAGACTGACCATGCAGAGCAGGAAGATCGTAACGATGGCGTTGATGGTGTGGATAATGAGTGTGGGCGCGGCGCTCGCCAACGAGCGGCGGTTCACCTACACGTACGAGCCGGAGGTGTTGCCGGAGGGCGCACTGGAATTCGAGCAATGGGTGACGTTGCGCAGCGGGCGCGACGGCGTCGGCAAAGAGCATTTCACCCGGTGGGACATCCGCGAGGAGTTCGAGTACGGCGTGACCGACCGCTACACAGCGGCGTTGTATCTGAACTTCCGGGCCGACAGTTTCGAGGACAGCGTGACCGGCAATTCCAGTTCGACGTTCAAGTTCCGCGGTGTGGCGGTGGAGAACCGGTACATGTTGTGGAATCCGGCCGAGAAGCCGGTGGGGCTGACCTTGTACGTCGAGCCGCGTTACTCGGGCGAGGAAGCGTCGTTGGAGCAGAAAATCATCATTGGCCAGCGCCACGGGAAGTGGAAATGGGCGGCGAACCTCGTTCATGAAACCGAGTGGGACTTGCACGATCACGCGACCGAGGGCGAGGTCGAGTTGGATTTGGGATTGACCCGGCAACTCAACAAGCGGTGGTCGTTGGGCTTGGAGTTCCGCACTGTGAGCAAGATCGCCGAGTACGAGGACTGGGAATACGTGGCGATGTACGTCGGCCCGGTGCTCAGTTACGCCCGCGACAACTGGTGGGCCGCGCTCACCGTGATGCCGCAGGTGTGGGGCGACAACTTCAACGGCGAACCGGACGGTCACCGCAATCTGGTGCT
>CALBCO010000125.1 GCA_937927265.1 uncultured Verrucomicrobiae bacterium
AGCGAACGCACTCGTGGATGAATCGGTTTCGTCGCATTCTGATTCGATGGGAGAAGAAGGCGGACAACTACTTGGCGCTGCTTCACTTCTGTTGCGGCATCATCACATACCGCTGTGCGGAGGTTTGGGGATAGGCTCTAAGCAAAATCGTCGTATGGCCCCTCGGCCTTCCCGGTGGTACTCTTCTGGAGCAGGATGTTCTGGCCATTCATCGCGCAGACGATGAACCAATCCTTGCCGATCCGGCACAGTTGGGGCGTGGTCGTTGCCTGCGCCAACAATCCATCAATTCGGCCGGCCGGTGCGCTCCAATCCAGCCAGATGCCGAGCTTGGGTCGGCCTTTGGCCCGCTCGAAATGCTCTAGCCGGCCCCATGCCCAACCGCGACTCTGCCAATTCTTCAAATCGGTCGAATGCCACAACGGCACACCCGGGTTGTAATCAAAATCGAGCCGGCCGGCTTTGTCGAGCGTGCCTGCTGTGCCGGTCAGGTAGTACCCTCCGTCCCCGTCGGGATGAATCTGCGCGTCCTTGAGCCAATCAAGCCGGGGCGACTCCGCCCAAGCGCTGCTCGCCAGCAACAACCCAACAATGAATCGGTTCATCATGGTTATTCTATTTTTTAGGTTGTGGGCACAATTAGTTGCGTGGCTTCTCATGAGAACCGCGTTCGCATTCCCCTCATGTCAGCCCCCGTCAGCAACACAAGCCTTCCGATCCGGCAGCCCCTCTGTCTCAGGATACTCCAACGCGTCCTCGGCTCAGGGGCAGGGGGAATCGCAAGGATACCCGCTGGGAAGGTCAGGGAAGAGGGCATCTGTGAGCGTTTCATACCAAGTCACATGTCCATCCAGAAACAGCACATTGCACGCTTTGTTGGGGTCTGGGGAATGGCCCGATTGAGGAGATTGGGTGCCAGATTTGCCAAACCAGTTTGCACTGGGATAGAAGTAGGTCACTCCGCCCTTCACTCTCTCTGTCACAATTGGGATGTGCGACCCGCCGCCAACAGCCCCACAAGTCCTCTTCACTCCATGCGGCCAGTAGCAAACAATGTTGTTTGGCGTGTAAGCCCCGATGGCATAGGAGAGTGTGGCGCGGTTGGCCGATAGTCTTGGCTCGCGATCGGAGGGGCAGCGAAACACGCCTGTGCCTCCCACATAACCGTTGGTGAGTGTCCCTGACCAAGTTCGACTGTACGGGTCTCCCGCGTTATTCTGCGCAGTCGGAATGTGCTGGTTGTAATCATTGGCATAGGCCAGAATCCCAATGCCGATCTGGCGGAGGTTGCTGGCGCAGGCAGCGCGCCGTCCTTTTTCACGGGCGCGGCTCAACGCCGGCAACAACAAACCGGCCAGCGCGGCGATGATGGCAATCACCACCAATAGTTCAATCAAGGTGAATCCGAGGCGAAACGGAACGCGGCTGGTTTTCATGGTGGTCTTCCGTGGGTTCGTTAGGGGCTACATACACCCGCGCCGACCGAAGCGTCAATCTGTTTTGCCTTGAGCGTTGCGGTTCGAGGACCGGCTGGCTATGATGTGCCGTCGCAATATGTTTTATGTTTACCGTACGAACATTGGCGGAAGGACTCTGGCCGATCGCGATTCTCACAGTGGCGACCGGCGCAGCGTTGTGGCTGCGCTGGTGGCCGGTCGCCGGCCTGACACTGGCGTTGCTGGCGTTCACCTTGTCGTTCTTTCGCGACCCGCCGCGGCGGATTCCGACTGACCCCGGCGCCATCGTTGCGCCGGCCGACGGGAGGATTGTGGAAATCGCCCCCGTCGAGTCAGGCACGAGAATCGCCATTTTCTTGTCGGTATTCGACGTGCATGTCCAGCGCGCTCCGGTCGCAGGGACAATCCGGTCGGTCCGTTATGTGCCCGGACGGTTTCTCGATGCGCGCAATCCGGAGGCGGGGCCGTCAAACGAGCGGCGCGAAATCACCCTTGAAACAGCCGACGGGTTTCGGGTGGAGGTGCGCCAGATCGCCGGTCTGATTGCGCGGCGGATTGTCGGTTGGGTTGGGGAAAATGCGATGGTCGCCCAAGGCGACCGGCTCGGTATGATCCGATTCGGCTCGCGTGTGGAATTATTGCTGCCAGCGGGAGTGGCGATTGCGGTTCACGTCGGCGATTACGCTGTGGGAGGAGAAACCATTGTTGCCCGAAGAAACTAACGCAGCCGCCGACCCGTCGAAGGTGCGGATTTATTTTCTGCCGAACCTGCTCACCGCGGGCAATCTGGCCTGCGGCTTCTTCGCCTTGACGTGGATTTTCAAGTACGACCAGGGTGCGGATTTTGAGCCGATCCGCATTGCCATCCGGCTGATCCTCGCGGCGTTTGCGTTTGATTTCTTTGATGGTCGGATCGCCCGGCTCGCCAAACGCGAATCCCAGTTCGGCCGGGAGTTCGACTCGTTGGCCGACATGGTCAGCTTCGGGGTCGCGCCGGCATTCTTGGTGTACCGGATCGTGTTGTACCAGTTCGAGCGCACCGGCTGGATTGTGGCGGCGATGTATCTGGTCTGCGGCGGCATCCGGCTGGCCCGGTTCAACGTCCTCAGCAACCGCAAAGTTCCCGGTCACGGCAGCGAGTTTCTCGGTTTTCCGATCCCGTCGGCGGCGGCGTTGGTGGTCAGCATGACGATGTTCGTGATGTGGCTGGCTGGACACGACAAACAGCTTGGCAACGCTCGCTGGATCTTGCCGGCCTTGATGGTGTTGTTGTCGGTACTGATGGTCAGCAACGTCAAGTATCCGACGTTCAAGGATCTCGACTGGACGTTGCAGCGGTCAGTCGCGGCGTTTGCAGCGGTGGTGCTCGTGGCGTTGTTGTTGGCGCAAAACTTCCAAGTCACCTTGGCCGGCCTGTTCGTGGCGTATCTGTTGTATGGTTTGGTGCGGCCGTGGATCAGCAACCGATTCCGCCGCGAAATCGAGGCCGACGAGGAGAACGGCGGCGCAATCCGCGATTGACCTTTCATGGCCCCGTACACTTTGTTGACCTCTTTCGCCGCCGGGGTGGTGTGTGGTTTTGTGGTTTCCGTTCCCGTCGGCCCCGTCAATCTGACCGTCATTAACCAGTCGCTGCAAGGTGGTTTTCTACGGGCGTTTCTGGTAGGCCTCGGCGCGATCACGGCGGAAACCATTTATGCCGTGGCCGTGTTGGCCGGACACTCAACGATTCTTGACCTGCCGGCTGTTAATGATGCGTTGCGTGTCGTGGCGGTGGTGGTGATCGCGGTCATCGGCATCCGCTCCCTGTTCTTCCGCGAAG
>CALBCO010000126.1 GCA_937927265.1 uncultured Verrucomicrobiae bacterium
GCGCACCAAGATTTCAAATGCCGGTTTGCCCGCGAACCCCAACCCGATGCTCGCGAAGGTAATGCCGACTTGGCAGACGGACAGATATTCGTCGAGATGCTGTTGGATGTGCTGCAACATCTTGGCGCGCCGGTCACCATCGTCCACCAACTCCTCGACGCGGGTCGGCCGCACCTTCACACTGGCGAACTCCGCCAGCACGAAAAACGCGTTCAACATCAGCAACAGCAGTGAAACCAGCAACAGGACGATGAGCATCGCGGCCATAATGACAAATTCAGCCGCTGAGTCAATGCGGCACCAGCGCGGAGGTGGCCGGTTTTTGTTGACCGGTGGGAGACGAGACAGCAAAATACCCCAGCAATATGGATTCGGCCCTTGTCTCGTTGGTGATTTTCGTGGCGGCGTACGCGCTGTTTGTGGCGTTGCCGAAACAGCGCTCGGTGGTGGCATGTGCCGGGGCTGTGGCCTTGGTGTTGAGCGGCGGGCTGAGCTGGCGCGAAGCGGTGGCGGAGAAGATTCACTGGAACGTCATCGCCCTTTTTTTCGGCACGCTGGTGTTGGCGGAGTTGTTCATGTTGTCGCGGATGCCGGCGGTGTTGGCCGAGTGGTTCGTGGATCGGACGCGGACCGTGCGCGGGGCGATGTTGGCGGTGTGTTTGTTGGCCAGTGTGTTGTCGGCGTTTGTGGAGAACGTGGCGGTGGTACTGCTGGTCGCGCCGGTCGCCCTGAGTCTGGCGGAGAAACTGAAGATCTCGCCGGTCCGGCTGCTGATTTGCATCGCGGTGTGCACCAATTTGCAGGGCACGGCGACGTTGATTGGCGATCCGCCGAGTATGATTCTCGCCGGCTACATGAAAATGACGTTCAACGATTTCTTCGTGTACCACGGGAAACTCGGCATCTTCTTCGCGATCCAAGTCGGCATGGTGGCGTCGCTCGCCGTGGTCGCCTGGCTGTTGCGCCGGCATCGCGAAGCCATTGCGATGATTCCCGTGGAACACACCCGGTCGCTGGTGCCGTCGGGATTACTGATCGCATTGGTGCTGGGGCTGTCCACCACGTCCGTGTTCGATCCGGAATTCAGGTGGCTGGCCGGCACGATGACCCTGACGCTGGCAGTGGGCGGGCTGCTCTGGTACCGTTTGGGCCCGCGCTGGACGACCACGCGCGAGTTGCTCAAGACCCTGGACTGGGACACGACGTTTTTCTTGATGGGGGTGTTTGTGTTGGTGGGGGGGCTGAGCGATGCCGGCTGGTTGGACCGGCTCGCGGCGATCATTGCCCAAACCGTGGGCCGCAATTTGTTGTGGGCCTACGTGATGATCATTGCCGTGGCGGTGGTGGTGTCGGCCTTTGTGGACAATGTGCCGTTTCTGTTGGCGATGATCCCGGTGGCGCAGAAGGTGGCTGACCAGGCGGGTGCGCCCGTGCCGCTGTTGTTGTTTGGGCTGTTGATTGGCTCGTGTCTGGGCGGCAACATCACGCCGATTGGCGCGTCGGCCAACATTATCACGGTTGGCCTGCTCAAGAAACGAGGGTATCTGGTCGGGTTTGGCGAGTTCATGCGGGTTGGCGTGCCGTTCACCATCGCGGCGGTGGCGGCTGCCAGTGTATTTGTCTGGCGGCTCTGGGCGCCGTAAAGGTGAACTGCCCGGTGGGTGTCCGCCGAAGGGCGGCGCGCTTGCGGCCAGCGGCGGGACCGTGCTACGATGCCCGCGCGATGTATAAGGAATTTTACGGATTGCGGGAATCGCCGTTCAGCATGACCCCCGACCCGCAATTTTTGTTTTTGAGCGAGGCGCACCGGGTGGGGCTGGAAGTGTTGCAGCACGGCATCCGCGAACGCAAAGGCTTCATCGTCATCACCGGCGAGGTGGGCGCGGGCAAGACAACGTTGTGCCGCGCGCTGCTGGACGCGCTCGACTCGCAAACCCGCACGGCGTTGTTGTTGAATCCGACTTTGTCCGACGCGCAGGTGTTGCGGGCGGTGTGCGACGAGTTCCGGCTGCAGCCGGCGCGGGCGACGCGCAAAGACCTCTACGACACCATCAACGCGTTTCTGTTGCGGGAGCTGGCGGCGAACCACAACGTGGCGCTGATTATTGACGAGGCGCAGGACTTGAAGCCGGCGGTGCTGGAGCAGATCCGCTTGCTGTCGAATCTGGAAACCGCCAAGGAGAAACTGCTGCAAATTGTCTTGGTGGGCCAGCCCGAACTGGCGGCGATACTCGACCGGCCGAACCTGCGCCAACTGAAACAGCGTGTCGCGTTGCGGTACCACGTGGCCCCGTTGTCGTACAAAGAGATTGGCGAGTATATCGAGCACCGGCTGCGCGTGGCCGGCGGGGACGGCCGGATCGAGTGGACGACGGCGGCGCAGGTGTTGATTTTCAAGTATTCGCTCGGGGTGCCGCGGTTGATCAACGTGGTGTGCGACCGCGCGTTGGTGGCCGGGTATCTGGCCGAAACGCGGGTGATTGACGCGCCGTTGGTCGAGCGGGCCATTGAAGATATCGAGTACAAACCGGTCACGGAGGTGATTCCGTCGTGAGCCTCGTGCACGATGCGCTCCAAAAAGCGGCGCGCGAGAAACAACGGCGGACCGGTCAAGAAGTGCCGTCCGTGTCGGTGACCAGCCCGCCGCCGGCAGCCGTGCTGCGTCCGGTGGTCCCCGCGCCGGTTGTGCCGCCGGCGCCGGTGGCGCCCGCGCGGGGGCCGACGCTGTTGTTGGCGGGGGCGGTGGCCAGCGTGGCGGTCGTGGGAATTGTGGCGATTGTCTGGCTCGTCAGTCGCAGTGGCGGGCCGGTGCCCGCGCCGGCAATCACACCGGTGGCTGTCACGCCGGCGGGCGCACCGGCAGCGGAGCCGGCGGCGCTACCCCGCCCCAAAGAAGAACCAGCGCCCACGCCACTATCGGCCGACGCCGCGCCGGAGTTCAAGCTCACCGGGATCATGAAGGATCCCGATGGCGCGTTCGCGGCGGTGCTCAATGGCCGCGTGGTGTATGAAGGTCATTACGTGGACGGGGCGACGGTGAAGCGGATTGAGCGCGACCGGTTAGTCATCGAGGTGCAAGGCCGGGAGAGTACGTTGCGGTTGTTTTGACGGGGCGGCGA
The DNA here is from genome assembly GCA_937927265.1 of uncultured Verrucomicrobiae bacterium. GTDB lineage: Bacteria > Verrucomicrobiota > Verrucomicrobiia > Palsa-1439 > Palsa-1439 > CALBCO01. The sequence continues at coordinate 3,120 of CALBCO010000126.1, forward strand.
TGACTTTTCCCGATGCCGACACCGCATTGATGTTGCGGGTCAAGCAGGGCGACAAAGCAGCCTTTCGCATGTTGGTGGAGCGGTATCAACAGCCCGTGATCGGGATGATTTATCGAGCGATTGGCGACGCTTGGGAAGCCGAGGATTTGGCGCAACGGGTGTTTGTGCGCGTGTACCAGTCGGCGCAGCGATACCAACCACGCGCTAAGTTTTCGACCTGGTTGTTCACGATTGTACATAACTTGGTTCGCAATGAATACCGGCGGCGCGGCCGGCACCGCTTGGAGTCGTTGGAGCACGTGCAGGAGGTTGACGCCGGAGCCGAGCGCGGCGGGTGGCAGCCGGTGGATCAAGCGACGCCCGATCCTTCGACGGCGGCCGCCGAGCGAGAATTGCAGTACAAGATTCGGGCGGCCATCGAGCAACTGCCGGCCGCACAACGGACGGCGGTCATTTTGTGTCGGTATGAAGGTTGGACATATGAGGAAATTGCGGAGGTGCTTGGCTGTTCGGTGGGGGCGGTCAAATCCCTGTTGCACCGGGCCCGTCTCACGCTGAAAAACCAGTTGCGGGGGTATTGTTAAAATATGGGCGCGCAACTTTGGACTTCCACCGGGGTTGAAGGAGATGGGAAGGATTCAAGGTCGTGAATTGCAGAAAAACACAACAATGGTTTGCTGAGCGATTGGACGGTCGCTTGGATGAGACACGGCAGCGGCTCTGGGAGGCGCATCTGGCCGACTGCGCGGCGTGTCGGCAGGAATGGGCGGATTATACAGCCGCTTGGGAAACATTGGGCCGCGCGCCGGCCGTCGCGCCCTCGGCCGGCTTTGTGGAACGGACACTGCGCCGTCTTGACGACACTCCCGCGCCGGAACCGGGGCGGTGGTCCCTTGTCTTGCGCTGGGCCGCACTGGCCGCGGTGGTCACACTGACTGGATGGACGGGCTGGGTGGGCTACCAACGCCTGCAAAACGAGCGGTTGGCCCGCGTGTATGAAGCAGTCCGTGGCGAAGTGTTGGAAAGCGAAATCGTGGAGTCGCTCAATTACCTCTGAGATGAAACGGCATTGGATCATCGTGGTGGCCGGGCTGATTGCCGGCGGGGCTTGTTATGGGGCCGGAGCGGAAGAACAACCAGCCCTATCCAAAACACCGGTGACAAAGACGCCGGAACAACTTGAAGCCGAACGGGCGCGGCGAATTGAAGCGCAGAACAAGGTCTGGAACGCCATGTCCGTGGAGGAACGCGCCCGGTTGTTGCAACTGCATTCGGACTTGCAGCAGTTGCCCAAAGAAGAACTCAAGATCATCCGCGAGCGAATCAACCGCTACCTACGGATGAAACCTGAAGAGCGAAAGCAGCTCGAAGAAAACTACGAACGCTGGGCAAAAATGTCGCCAGCAGAACGCGAGAAAGCGCGGCAATCCTACTTGCGGTTGCGCTGGGAACATGAGCAACGGTGGCGCAAAGAACATCCCGGCCAAGAACCGCCACCGTTCCGGTTGAGTAAACCCGCCCCCGCACCGGCCGCCACTACCGAACCGGCAATCAACTCACCTGTCAGTACCGCGCCCGCGGAAAATCCCTGAGCGTGTTTGGAAATTGATGTTTCCGTGTGATTTGTAGCTGCGGGCAGGCTCGCGACTACGACTGCTATTTTCAAACACGCTCTGGGCAGAGAACAATGGGACTTTTGTCCGCACCGGCATTCGCGTATGATCCGCCATCATGAGTGCACACAGACGATTGGCGACGGCGCTGGCGTTGGTCAGTGTGTTGTACGGGTTTCACGTGCAACTGAAGATGACCAAGATTACGCGTCACCCGACGTGGGATGCGCACGATGAGGTGGGGCAGTTTTGGAGTGAGTTTGCGTTTCATTACCGGTTCGCGAAGTTCTTTGCGACGCACCCGGTGACGGACTGGGGCGCGTTGGCGCGCGACCGTCACGTGCAATACCCGGACACCATCAATGATTGGGCAGAGTTCACGGTGGCCATGGAGGTTCCCGTCGGCGTGTTGTACCGTTGGCTTGGCGGCAACCGTGTCCTGCCGCCGTTTCATGTGTGGGTGGTCTGGTACGCTTGTCTGGTATCCAGCCTCACGTTGTTCGCAGTGTTTTTTCTCGCCCGCGCATTGTGGCGCAACGACTGGGCGGGCCTTGCGGCCAGCGTTTTCTACGCGACTCTCTATCCTAGCTACGGGCGGACGGTGAAGAATCTTTTCCTGCGCGAGGATTTCGCGTTGCCCCTGATGGTGTTCGCGCTGTTTTTCACCGTGCGAGCATTTCAGGAGAAGCGGACGCGCGATCAAGTATGGGCCGGCCTGTTTTGGTTGGCCGCGCTGGCGAGTTGGCATCTAACGCAGTTCGTGTTGGCGGTTGGCGTGGCGGCGCTGGTGGTGGTGTTTCTTGTGGGCGGCGAGATTCCACGAGTGCCGTGGTTGGCGCTGATTTTGGCCGGGGGTGGCGTGATTGTACCCGTGTTGTGCGTCAAACAATTCTACTTGTCGCCGACAATGAGCGCGGTCTATGCGCTTGCATTGACGGCGTGGCTCGATGGCCCGCGGCGTAAACAGTGGACCGTGTTTGCGGGCGTGCTGGCGGCGTGCCTTGCGTTGGGTTTTTTGCTGCGACAATCCTACGGCGAGTACGCGCACGTTTATCAGTTGTTCTTCTACAAACTCCGGTATCTCGGCGTGAAGCCCGCCGCGCCGTCTGCATTGCCGTGGGAAGCGCGCTGCTTGTGGGAAGGCGCATTCAACACGGCGACGTGGGGTGATTGGTGGCGGTTCTTGGGCTGGACGGGACCGTTGGCGGTGGTGGCAGTGGTGGCGCGGAGCAAAAAGGGAAGGATGGAAGGTTGGCAGATGGGGGTGGTGGTGTTCGCCCTGCTGCTGGTGCCATTGAGTTGGATGGTGATCCGGTATTTCACGTTTCTGGCGGTGGCCGCGCCGGTGCTAGCGGCCGGGTTGGCGGTGGGCCGCTGGTCGCGGTGGGCAGTCATGGCCGCCATCGGCTGGCAGTTGACGGGATTGAACTGGCAACCGCTCGACCGACGGCCGGTCGTGCCCGATTACTACCGGCCCGTCGTCGCCTGGCTACGCACACACACGTCACCCGAAGCAGTCATTCTTGCCAGTGTGTCGGAGTCACCGGTGTTTCTTGCGCACACAGACCGAGCGATCATTTTGCACTCGAAATTCGAGAACTGGGAAATCCGCCATCGCTACCGGGATTTCCTCACCGCCTTGTATGGAACGGAAACCGACCTAGCCGCGTTTGCTCGTCGCTACGGCGCGGATTACTTCGTGTATGACCGGGGTTGCTTGCTGACGGGCCCGGACACTTGGCGATACAAAGCGGACCGCTTGGAGCCGTTACCTGCAGAGTCGGCAGCGCGACGCATGGCGGAAGCAGCCGACCAACTACAGGAGTTTGAACGGATGTTTACGACAGACCGGTTTACGATTTTCCGGGTACGACCAGCGCTGTAACGTCGGCTACCGTCAACTCATCGAGCCGGTGAACCACCCGGTCGGCATCCGCCAACGACACGCCAGGATGCGTGCCTGCCACGGCAATCACTTTCATACCCGCTCGCCGTGCCGCCTCAATTCCGACATGGGTGTCTTCCAACACCACACACCGCGCCGGCGCGATTCCCAATCGCTGCGCCGCCATGAGGAAAACCTCCGGATCGGGCTTGCCGTGCGACACGTCTTCCGCCGAGACAATGTCCGGGAAATACCCGCTTAGGCCGATGACATCAAGCGTACAGGTGATGTTCAAGCGATGCGTGGACGACGCAATGATCCGCGGGATACCGGCCGCGACCAGCCGGTCGAGCCATGTCTTCACGCCGGGCAACGCGCTGATGCCGTCAGCCTGAATGATTTCCCGGTAAATCGCTTCCTTGCGCAATGAAAGCCGCCGGATTTCCGCCGGGTCGGTCGTCCAACCGAGGAGGCGGGGAATGATGATTTCATTTTTCATTCCGAAACCGCGGGTGAAATGATCCGCCGGCAGCGGCCGGCCCGTCTCGGCCGCCAGCCGTTCCCAACTCGCTTGATGCGCTGCGGAAGAATCCACAATCACGCCGTCCCAATCAAAAATGGCTACCCAGTTGTTCATCGAAGGCGCGAACGATAGCGACGACGCTGGCCAAACGCAAGCCGCCCTGTTACGATGCGCGGCATGACGCTGACGGAACTCCAACGTATTTATGAGCAGCCGCTGTTCGCGCTGCTTGAACAGGCCCGCACGGTCTATCGCGCTCATTGGGCGGACGACGAAATCCAGTTGTGTACCTTGTTGAGTATCAAAACGGGCAACTGCAGCGAAGACTGTTCGTATTGCGCCCAAAGCGCCCGGTACAAAACAAAGGTCAAACCGACAGCGTTGATGACGCCGGCCGAAGTGGCGGCGGTGGCGCGTCAGGCGCAAGCCAATGGGGCCACGCGGTTTTGCATGGGCGCGGCGTGGAGCGGGGTGCGCGAAGACACCGCCCAGTTCGCGCAAGTCTTGGAGATCATCCGCGCGGTGCACGACTTGGGGATCGAAGTCTGCGTGACGTTGGGACATTTGTCGCCGGCCGCGGCCCGACAGCTCAAGGCGGCCGGGTTGAAAGTCTATAATCACAACCTCGACACCAGCCCGGAGCATTATCCGCACATTGTGACCACGCACCGGTTCGAAGACCGGCTGCAAACCATCCGTGCGGTGCAAGAGGCCGGGCTGGCGTTGTGTTGTGGCGGCATCATCGGTTTAGGCGAAAGCGTGACGGATCGGCTGCGAATGCTCGAAGTGTTGGCGGGGTTTCAGCCGCCACCGGAAAGCATTCCGTTGAATTGTCTGATGCCGATGCCCGGCACACCCTTGGAAAACCAACCGCCTGTGGACATTTTTGACTTGGTACGGTTGATCGCGACGACGCGGGTGGTTTTCCCGCGCTCCAAAGTGCGCTTGTCGGCGGGGCGGGCCTGTTTATCACGGGAGGCACAGGCCTTGTGTTTCTTCGCGGGGGCGAATTCCATCTTCTTTGGTGAACGTCTGCTAACCGCCGGTAATCCCACCGAAGACGCTGACCGGCAACTACTTGAAACCCTCGGCCTGCGTCCCCAACGGGCAAGCAACTGAAAGTTTCGCGGGTTCCGAGCTTGCCAGCACAGAATTTGCTACTTACACTCAGGCTGTCAGCCTGCCGTGAGACGGGCGGATGGGGATATGACACTGGAAGAACTCAAGTTACAGAGGTTAGTGCAGGGCATCTTGGTCCGCAATTACGTGGACACCCAGAAGCTCGATGTGCAGGTCATCGGCTCGTCGGTGTACATTGAGGGCGAATTCGCTGTCTTTGAATATCACCCCGCCTTCAAAAAAATGGATCGGGTGGAACGGGATTTGGGTCTGCGACGGACGCTGCTGCACATCGAACAAGCCATTCGCGGGCTGGCCGAAGTTTCCCATTTGGAAATGAAACTCAACAACTGGGAGCGGCGCGGCATGCAATGGGTGCCGCGCCATCAGCTCTGAACCGCCTTACCGGTCGGGACCAAACCGTTCCGGCGCGAACCAATCGGACGGCAGTTCCGTGTCGTAAGTGCCCGAGATCACTTCGAGCCGGGATTTTTCCTGCGACGGCAAGGTCGGCCCCGGCAACACCACCGCTGCTTCCAACGCCCGCGGTACCCACACCTCACCGATCCTCTTGAAACTGGTCACCGCCACCCGCTTGACCAGTTGGTCGCGTTCATCGAACGCCTCGACGCGAAGCAAGGCCGCGTACTCTTGATCCAGCCAAAGCCGAACGCGCGAGTACGGTTCCCCCGTCGTAGTGGCTTCCAGAAGATGACACTGACGGCCACGGTGCCGTTCTTCGCCGAGGAGCTTGGCCTGCGGCCACCAGAGAAAGGGCAGGCCCAAGTCGTAACAAGCAAACGACGAACCGGCAAATTTCTCCAACCGCGCCGCGCCCAAGAGTTCTCCCCGTCCGCGCAGAAAAAAACGCACCGGGCCAGCAACCGGCTGCACAACCAACAACTTGTCTGCACCCGCTCGGTAAATCGTTGCGCTGCCCGTGGCCGTGTTACGCACCAGCAGCTCGACTGCCCGCGTTTGATCGCGGGTGATCAACAGCCGCGCCTGTAGTTGGAAATCTTGCGGCGCGCGTTGGGCCAGGACCCGCTGCAAAATCGCGGTGGCCGACGGCAGTTCGTCCGCCGCCAGTATCGCGCCCCCGAGCAACAACCACAAACTCGTGGCGATCCTAAGGCTCAGCCGGTTTTTCCAGCTTGGAAGTGGTGATCTCGTTGCGCTCATTGAGGATGAGGATCCGGGCCTGATGCTGGGCAATTTCGTTTTCGGGCAGGATCGCAAAGGCGATAATGATGACTTTGTCGCCTGGCGCGGCGTACCGCGCAGCCGCGCCGTTGAGCGAGATTTCGCCACGCTGCGGGGAACGGATCGCATACGTTTCGAGCCGGCCACCGGTGGTGACGTTGAGCACGAGCACTTTTTCGAGCGGGCGGATGCCAGAAGCTTCGAGCAGGTCTGCCCCCAGCCCGCAACTGCCTTCGTAATTGAGGTCGCATCGTGTGACGGTGCCCCCGTGAATCTTCGCGAGTAAAAATTGTCGGAACATGCCGCCAACCTACGCGAAACCGCGTTTTTTCACCAGTGCTTTGTTGAACCAACGAGCCAACCACAGATCGCGTGTAAATCACGAGTGATGGGCACGAACTCGTCTGTCGTGACGATCGGGCGATTGTGGGTTGGTGTTTCAGCCGCTGCCGCGGTGGATTGCCGTGACGCCCACAGGTCATCGAAGCGCTGCGGATGTGTCTGCCCGCGCAATGGTCAGCCAAAAGCGAAAACCCGTTGACCCGCGCGAACTGCCGGAGGATTATGCCGCCACGAATTGAATCCATGACACATTACCTTTTGCTCACGATGGCCGCCATGCTACTGGCATTGCCGGCCGAAACGGCCACGGCGGCGGAGAAGCCGAACATCATTTTCATTCTCGCCGACGATGCCGGGCTGGGGGATTTCGGTTGTTACGGCGGGCGGGCGGTGCCGACGCCGCACATTGACCGGCTTGCCGCGGAGGGAATCCGTTTCGTCAACGCCTACAGCGCCAGCGCCGTGTGCGCGCCCTCCCGGTGCGGGTTGATGACCGGCAGGCACATGGGGCACGCCCTGGTGCGCGCGAACAGCGGCAAACACGGCCACCTCGCGTTGCGCCCGGAAGACATCACCGTGACCGAGTTGCTCAAGGAGGCCGGTTATGCCACGGGCGGATTCGGCAAATGGGGCCTCGGCAACCCCGGCACGACCGGCGTGCCGGAGAAACAGGGGTTTGACCGATTTTACGGCTACTACGACCAGCAACACGCCCACAACTATTTCCCGGCGTTTTTGGTCTGCAACAGCGTGGACATGCCGATGCTGGGCGGCAACGGCGTGCCCGGCAGAGCCGGCAAAGGCAATGCCTATTCGCACGATCTGATTCTGGCCGAGACGCTGCAGTTCATCGAGAAACACCGGGAGCAACCGTTTTTTATCTATGCGGCGTGGACATTGCCGCACGGCAATTTTGAAGTGCCAGCAATCGCGCCGGAGTTTGCGGACCAACCGTGGCCGGAGCCGGTCAAGATTCACGCCACCATGCTCAAACTCCTCGATGACGGCGTCGGTCAAGTGCTGGCGAAATTGCAAGCACTCGGCCTCGACGAAAAAACCCTGGTGATTTTCAGCAGCGACAACGGCGCGGCGGGGCCAGGTGTCAACACCTTCCACAGTGCCACCGGGCTACGCGGTTTGAAACGCTCACTCTATGAAGGCGGCATCCGCGCGCCGTTCGTCGCACGGTGGCCGGGCCAAATCCCGCCGGGCCGGACGAACGATTTGCTGACTAGCCATGTGGATTTCCTGGCCACGGCCTGCGAGCTGGCCGGTCAACCCGCGCCGCCGAACGACGGGATTTCCATTCGGCCGACCTTGCTGGGCCAGGAACAGACGATCCGACACGAGGCGTTGTACTGGGAGATTTATGAAGGCGCGCCGTTCCAACAAGCCGTGCGGCTGGGCGATTGGAAAGGCTACCGGACATCTCTCGCTGGGCCGCTCGAACTTTACAATCTCCAGACCGATCCCGCGGAGAAAACCAACGTGGCTGGCCA
>CALBCO010000127.1 GCA_937927265.1 uncultured Verrucomicrobiae bacterium
GCACGGTGACTTTGCGGAAAGCGTCTTCGAGCGCTTCCGCCGGTATGTTCGGGTTGAGCGCGGCCAGCGCGTCGCGCAACCGTTGTGCCAGCACCGTCTCGCCGAAGCCGGTCCGCTCGGCGTGAAGCTCGCCGGGCGCGATGTGCGGGCCGTGCTTCGGTGAGTAGCCCAGCTCTCCCAGCCATGCGAGCGCGGCTGCTTCGACGGTGGATTCGGCGAAGTGGTGGCTCATGCGCTGCCTCGTCTCTGGCTGCGCATCCGGTAAAGGCGCTCCGTGAAGCCGCCTTCTTTTTCAAAAGCCGCTGCTTGCGCGGCCAGTTGCCGGTCGAGCAAATAGCACGCGAGGTTCAGCAGCGAGAGCGCCGCGTTCGCCACCAGTTCTTCCGGCTTGGGCACAGACTCACACGGACTTTCACCGACCTTCACGGGTTGGCCGGCTTCTGCGCGTCCGTGCTTGTCGGTGGCAGTCCTTGTCCGTCCGTGCTCTGCCGCCACCCACTTCCGCACTTCTTCCAGCGTGGCACAGCGCCTTGCCTTGAAGCGCATCAGTGCCGGGTGATCCGGAGCGTAGAGCTTCAGCCCGCGTTGCCGGAGAAAATCCTCATAATCCAGCCGCAGTTCTTCGAGGCTGGCCCGCGCCACATTGGTGAGCTTAAGCTCGGTTTTCTTGGACGTGCCGCTTGCCTGGCTGCCCTCCGCGATGTTCTGCACGCCCGACCGGGCCGCCTGGACCATTTGATCGCGCGTGCGGCTCTTGCCATCAATGTACCGCTCGCAAAATCGCACCGTGACATCGTAAGCCAGTTGCGCCACCTGAAAGCTTTTCAGTTTCCGGTAACCGCCATGTAACGGAATCAGTGGTTCATTCTTGTTCATCCGCGTCCCTTCGTGCTCCCGGCCGCACCCGCGCCGCCCCCGACAGCAGCTTCGGCAACAGCGCGTCCCGCAGCCCGGCCAGCGTCCGGGATTCTTCGTCGTTGGCTTTCATCTTCGTCAGCGCGATGCGGGCGAATTGACCGAAACGCTCGGCAGCTTTGAGCGCCGGGACTTGCACTTGGAAATGGTTGAAGCAATCGGCAGGAACACGCTGGCGTCCGCTGGTGCCGGTCATGTTCGAGATGGCGAAGTTGCGGAAGTCTTCGGTGCGGGCGAGGAAGTAAGCGTACTCCACCGGCAGCGGTGGCTTCGGGCGGAGCACGATGTACTCGGTCGAACCCCAGCCGACTTTGCCGCCGCCGAGGAAATCTACGAAGCAGGTCTTGCCGTTCTCCAAGCATGGTGTGATGCGCGCCACGAGCGTGTCGCCGTCCATGAAGCGCATACCGGAGCCGAACTCGCGGTCGTAAACTTCCAGCGCACGAGCGGCGTGCGTAGGCATGTTCGCCATGTCCAAGTATGGCGCGACTTCGCCCTTACGGAGCGGACGCGTTGGATTCACTTCGATGGCGTCCGGCAACGGGACGACCTTCGTCCCTCCGCCTTCCGCCATCATCCTTCTGAATTCGGCCTGGGCGATGGCCTCCAGCGTCTCGTTCATCCGCCGATTCAACTCAATCTTGTCGTCCAGCGCCCCCAACACCCCCGCAATCGCCCGCTGCTCGTTTGGCTTCGGAACGCGCACGCGAGCTAGATGTAGATGATTCCGATTTACACCCGGCACACTGCTCTTGTCGCTGTACGAAGCGAAGTCAATTGTTCGCAGAAGATACGAGACGTATCGAGGATCGTTACCTTTGAAGTCCTTCACAAACAGCGTCGTGTTCAGCGGCCAGTAGTCCTCGGTGATGTAGAACACTTGGCCGACAGTGCCGTAGCGTCCGGTTACAACGCCCGGTGCGCGCATCTTCGCTTCAGCGTGCCGCGACATGATGCCGGATGATGAAACGATTGGCACTGGCCCTGGCTTCCGCTCGTCTGCCGGGAGGTCAAAGCCACGCTGAAGCGTGATCACGTCGCCAAGTGCGCACTCCTGCCACTCCTTCACGCTCGGCCTCCCTGTTGGGCGCGGGCTTGGAGGCGGGCGCGGGTCATGCGTTCGCGCAGGCCGCCTTCTTTCAGGAAATCTTGTTCGAGACGGCGCAGAAGCTGGTCCAGCAGGTAATTTGCCTGATGAATCAGGCAGATCAGGATGTTGGCCACCACTTCGGGCGGGCGGGTCTCAATGAAGGTCTTATAGGACTTGTAAGACGCATTCTCTCTTCCGAGTTTGCGGACGTAGAGAGCTTCCTTGGAGTTTTTGTCCCAGAGCCGGAGACTGTGCTGGCGGAGGTAGTCTTCGTAGTCGCCCAGCAGTTCTTCGAGGCTGGCCCGGGCGACGTTGGTCAGCTTGATCTCGGTTTCCTTGGAGGTGCCGGACGCCTGACTGGCCTCGGCGATGTTCTTGTTGCCGGACCGCGCGGCCTGCACCATCTGGTCGTGAGTGCGGGAGCGTTTGTCAATGAAACGGTCACAGAAGCAGACCGTGCCGTCGTAGATAATTTGGGTTTTGGGGTAGGAGTGGAGCTTCCGGTAGCCGCCATGCGGCGGGATGAAACCAGCCGGAGAATGGGATGGCTGGGCCACCGGGGACGAAGTTGTCCCAAGAGTCTTATTTGTCCGATTGGGCTTGGGTTCAGCGGGCATAGGTGAGGGATTTCAGATTTTGACGGATGGCCTTCTCCAGTTTTGCCGACTCCGCGAACTGCGCTTCCAGCGTGGCGGTGAGGCGTTTCATCTTTTCCTCGAACGGCTCGCCGTCGTCTTTGGTTTCTTCCGCGCCGACGTAGCGGCCCGGGGTGAGGACGTAGCCGTGCGAGCGGATTTCATCGAGCGTCGCGCTCTTGCAGAAGCCGGGGATGTCGTGGTAGGGCGCGACCGCCGGGCGCGCCGCTTCCTTTGACGACTTCGGCTGGCCCGGCGGTCCAGCCCTACCAACGACGGTATCGCCGCGCCACGCGTGATACGTGCCGGCAATTTTGGCAATGTCGGCTTCCGTGAGTTCCCGGTGGACGCGGTCCACCAGCGTGCCCAGTTTGCGCGCGTCAATGAAAAGTGTTCGTCCTTGCCGTCCGTGTTTCGTCCGTGCCAAGAACCAAAGGCAAACCGGAATCGGCGTCGAGTAGAAAAGCTGGCCGGGGAGCGCGACCATGCAGTCCACGAGATCGGCTTCGATGATCGCTTTGCGAATGTCGCCTTCGCCGCCGGTATTCGAGGACATCGAGCCGTTGGCGAGGACGAAGCCCGCCATGCCGGTCGGGGCGAGATGGTGGATGAAGTGTTGCACCCAGGCGAAGTTGGCGTTGCCGACGGGCGGGACGCCGTATTTCCACCGAACATCGTCACGCAGTTTGTCGCCGCCCCAGTCGCTCATGTTGAACGGCGGGTTGGCGAGGATGTAATCGGCCTTGAGGTCTTTGTGCAGGTCGCGCAGGAAACTGTCGGCGTTTTCCTCGCCGAGATCGGCTTCAATGCCGCGAATGGCGAGATTCATCTTGGCGAGTTTCCACGTGGTCGGGTTGCTCTCCTGACCGTAAATGGCGATGTCGCCGATGCGGCCGCCGTGAGCTTCGACAAATTTCTCGCTCTGCACGAACATGCCGCCCGTGCCGCAACAGGGATCGAACACCCGGCCTTTGAACGGCGCGAGCATTTCCACCAGCAGTTGAACGACGCATTGGGGCGTCCAGAACTGGCCGCCCTTGCGCCCTTCCGCGGCGGCGAATTCGCGGAGGAAATACATATAGACCTGCCCCAACACATCCTTGCTGCGGTTGGCCTTGTCCCCGAGGCCGATGGTGGAGACGAGATCAACCAGTTCGCCGAGCCGCTGTTTGTCGAGACCCTGCCGGGCAAAATCTTTCGGGAGCGTATGCTTGAGCGCCGGGTTGTCGCGCTCGATGGCGATCATCGCGTCGTCAATGACCTTGCCGATGGTGGGTTGTTTCGCCTTGGCCTTGAGGAACGACCAGCGCGCTTCGGGCGGCACCCAGAAACAGTTCACGGCGAGATATTCGTCGCGGTCTTCGGGGTTGGCGTCCTTCTCGGCGGCGAGTTTGGCGTGCTGTTCCTCGAAGGCGTCGGAGATGTATTTCAGGAACATCAGGCCGAGGACGACGTGCTTGTATTCCGCCGCGTCCATATTGTTCCGCAGCTTGTCGGCCGCCGCCCAAAGCGTCGCCTCAACGCCGAGGTTCGCCCCGCCGGGTTCTTTGCCATGGCAACGCGCAGTGTAGTCAGTCGGCTGGATTTCGACAAGTTCAGCGGCGGTCTTTACTCCCCGCCGCTTGTTTGCTGTGCTAAGGTCCGGCCCATGCCCAACGCGCGCGCCCAAGCTCTCGATCTGATCCTGCGCTGGCAACGCTCCCGGCAGTTTGCTGATGAGTTGCTGGACGAAGTCCGCGAGGAACGTCCGCTGACCACCGAGTTGTTCTACGGCTGGTTGCGCAACAAATCTGCGCTGGAATTTCTCCTCAGCCGGCAAGCCGTGAAACCACCGCGCCCGGTCGTCGCCGTCATCATCGAACTCGGCCTCTACCAGCTCCACTTTCTCAAGATACCGGCACATGCCGCCGTCCACGAAACGGTTGCACTGGCCAAAGAACACGCCTCACCGGCTGAGGTGAAATTCGTCAACGCCGTGCTCCGTCGGGCGGATCCCTCGTTGGAAGCGGCGCCGCCGTGGGTTCGATTCTCGCATCCGGAGTGGCTCTGGAAGCGATGGGTCAGTCGGTACGGTGTGGAACAAGCTGAGGCGTTGTGCCGGTGGAACAACACGCCGCCGCCGGTGTACGTCCGCGGCACCGAACCGTGGCCGGGGGTGTTAGAGCCGACGGAGTTTCATCCCCTGTGTTACCGGGTGGTTGATGCGGCGAAGTTTTTCGCCAATCCCGGCCAGTACTATGTGCAAGACCCGTCCACGTTCATTGCGGTCGATGTGCTCGATCCGCAACCGGGCGAATCGGTGCTTGACCTGTGTGCCGCGCCGGGCGGCAAGACGACCTACATCGCCCAAAAAATGCAAAATCGTGGGCGGATCATCGCGGCGGATGCGTCGAATGTTCGGCTGGGATTGGTCACCGAGAACTGTCGGCGACTTGGCGTGACCATCGTGGCTACCGTAGCCTGCGTCGATGGACGGTGTTTGCGCGGCCAACAGTTTGACCGGGTGTTGGTGGACGCGCCGTGTTCGAATACCGGGGTGATGCGCCGCCGCCCCGACTTGCGCTGGCGGTTGGAGGAGGAAGAAATCCGCCGGCTGGCCGGTGTGCAGCGCGAATTGTTGGAGACGGCGCTGCAGTTGGTCAAGCCGGGCGGGGTGGTGGTGTACAGCACGTGCAGCCTGGAGTCGGAGGAGAACGAGCAGATTGCGCCGCCGACTCGTGTTACGTTTCCGCCGCGCGATGGGATGGACGGCGCTTATGTGGCACGGCTTCAGCGCTGATTCCAAGCGGCGGTGCTGTATTTCTCGGTGGCGAGTTTTTCCGCAAGGGCGCGTTCGGTTGGGGTGAGTTCGTACGGTGCGAATTCCACAGTCAATACTTGGCGGAACCCTTGCACCAACCGGTCGGCGGGCACGTGGCCGGTGATGGATCCTTGGTGAAGCATACCGGTTTTGTTCCGTCGTTGGGCGCCGCCGGCGAGTTTGCGGCCCTCGGCCACAACATCGCCCATGACCGGGTTTTGGAAGCATTCATATTGGCCGCGGAGGGAAGTAGATTGAAGATTTGAGATTTGAGATTTCAGAGCAACGGCGATGGCTTGATGGATGAGACAGTAGGCTTCCTGTGTTTTGAGCCGATGCAGCGGGTGACCGGCGGGGACAACGACGGTGTAAGTCGTGTCGGCATCATGATAGACAATCCCACCGCCGGTGGGGCGCCGCACCAGCGCGTATCGGTCAGCGAGTTTGATCGGGTATTGCTGGAAGTAGCCAAAACTGACGGCGGGGCGGTCCCAGGCATAGAGGCGCAGGAGAGGCTGGCCGCGTTGGGCGGCGGTGCGCAGCAGAGCTTCGTCCACAGCCATGTTGAAGGGCGGCGCGTCGGGGCCGTGTTGGAGCAGGTGCCAGGTTTCCACGCGGTCAGTTTACCGTGTCGCGCGTGCTGGGTCGAGCTGGTTGGAGGAGGGCGTGAATGTGGGCAAGGAGTTCCTGGTAGCTAACGGGCTTCGTCAACAAGATGTTCACTCCGCTGCTGCAGGCCGCCGCGACGGCAGCAGATTTCTCAAGGCCGGTCAACATGATGATGGGGACATCCTTGCTGCGGTGATGGCGGCGAAGTCGGGCACAGACATCATAACCGTTGAGGCGGGGCATCATGAGGTCAATCAACACCAAGTCCGGTTGGCATTGGTCGAATTTTTCCAATGCCTCAATGCCGTCGCGCGCCTTGACGGGGACAAAATTATTTTCAGTCAGAACGGTTTCGAAGAAGTCGAGATGGGCTTCTTCGTCATCCACGACGAGGATTTTGATGGGGGATTGGCTCATCGGGTTGCGGGCTCATTGGCCTGGTCTTGGCGCAGGCAGCTTTGGAGCAACAAGGTGTCGGTGCTGGCGGTGATGGTGGGAGGCGGCGCTTTCTTCAGCGGGGCGAGGCGGAACGTGCCAGTGGTCCAACCGAGAATCTCCAAGGCGGCTTCCTCGCCGTGCAGGGGGCCGACGGCCGCGTGGATGATCTGGCCTTTTTGGAGCGTGAGTTCCGCGAGCCGGTCGTTCTGTTCCAATTGGATGTGCACGCTGCGCGAGCCGGTCGCGAGGATTTGGACCATTTCAATGATGCCCAGGTCATGCAAGTTGCCCTGCACGCCTGTGGCGGCGGCGCTGGGACCGGCTTGGGTGCGGCTGACGATGCGCTGCAACTTCAGGGCGGTGATTTCGACGTTGTGCGGTTTGGGATACCAATCCTCCGCGCCAAGTTCGAGCGCCTGTTTTACCCAGTCGGTCTGCGCCGGCGCGTGGAACACCACGGGGATGTGGCGCAGAACCGGGTC
>CALBCO010000128.1 GCA_937927265.1 uncultured Verrucomicrobiae bacterium
GATGAGCAGGTGGCCAAAGTGGCCTTTGTGAGCGCTGCGTCGTCGTTGTGGCCAGACAAGGTCCGCAGGGGTGATGAGTTCAACGTTGGTTGTCAGCGCAGCGATGAACGCCGCCGGGAATCCCAAGTCGGCGACTTCGAGTCGGCCCACGTAGTCCACAGCCGAGGGTTGGAGCAGATCAATCTTCGGCAAACCCATGGTGACGGTCACGTCTGCCCGGACGCAGCTACTGGTTCCTAGTCCCGACGGTATGTCTATTGCTACCACGAGGGCAGGGGAGTCGTTGATGGCCTGAATGGCGGTCCGGTAGGGTTCGCGCACGTCGCCGCTGAGGCCTGTGCCGAGCAAGCCATCCACCACAACGGTGGCAGTTGGCAGCGGACAGGGCCATTCGCGGACTTCGACGCCAATCAGTTTCTGGAAGTGGAACAGGGGATCACCTGTCAATTCGGTGCGGCGACCGAGCAGGATCAAGGTGGTGGTGCAGCCGGCGTTGGCCAGGTAGCGGGCGGCCACGATGGCATCGCCTCCGTTGTTGCCTTTGCCGGCAAACAGCAGGACGGAGTGGTTTGCATGGGGCGCGAGAAGACGCTGCACGGTTCGGGCTACAGCTTGGCCGGCCCGGTCCATGAGTTCGGCGCTGGGAGTGCCGGCGGCGATGGTGCGACGGTCGAGTTCGCGCATCTGGGCCGTGGTGACGGCTTTCATAGACGGCAGTGTAATAAAGGCAGACGGGAAAGGCAACCGGTTCCCTGGCGGAGAGTTCTTGGATAGTTGGGGGAGATTTGGCAAATTTTTTTTGCTTGCGTTCTCAAGGGGGGGGCACGTACAGCAACAGTCAGAAGCATCACGGAGACGAGCAACTGCAAGTCAACAATCAAATAGAGGGAGGATATAATGCGTCGTTGGAGGCTGGGGGGCGGGGTGGTCGTGTTGGTGGTTCTGAGTGCTGCCGTCGTGCGCGCGGATGAGGCAAAACCCGCCAAAGGGTGGGACCGGAGCTTGGCGTTGGGGGTGACGTTGACTTCGGGGAACACGGATTCCTCGATGTTTACCGGCAGCGTCCAGGGGCAGCGGGCGTGGGGAAAAGATGACTGGCGGCTCGGGATCGAAGGCGCTTATGGGAAGACCGAGGGCGATCTGTCCACGGCCAAGGCCCGCGCGTACGAGCAATACAAGCGGATGCTCAACGAGCGCTGGTACGGGACGGTCGTGGGCGATGTGGTGCATGATTTGTTATCCGATCTGTCCTACCGGCTAACGATTGGTCCGGGCCTCGGTTATTTCTTCATCAAGTCCGACCTGACCAAGCTGAGCGCGGAAATTGGGCCGTCGTTCGTGCTGGAGAAGTTGCACGGCGAAGGCGCCGAGACCTATTGCGCGTTGCGCTTGGGCGAGCGGTTCGAGCGCAAGCTCAACGATTCGGCCAAGGTCTGGCAATCGCTCGAAGTGTTGCCCCAAGTGGACGACTGGGAGAACTTCGTCGCCTTGGCTGAGATTGGCGTGGAAGCGGCGCTGACGAAGACGTTCAGTGTGCGCCTCGTGGCACAGGACCGGTATGACAATGAGCCTGCTCCAGACAAGAAACGCAACGACTTCGCGCTGATCGGGTCGCTCGTGTACAAATTCTAAACCATCGCGCTGATCAACAGCGCGGTGAACCAGAAAGGAAGGTGGCGGATGGGAATGGTCAAGGAGTTCAAGGAGTTCGCCATGCGTGGCAATGTCGTGGACATGGCGGTCGGCATCATCATCGGCGGCGCGTTTGGCAAAATCGTCAGTTCGCTCGTCAACGACGTGTTGATGCCGCCGATTGGGGCGGTGATGGGCGGCATGGACTTCAGCAAGTTGGCGATCACGGTCAAGGCGGCCACGGTGGACGCCGACGGCAAGGATGTGCCCGCCGTGCTCATCAGCTACGGCAAGTTCATCAACACGGTGCTCGACTTCGTCATCGTGGCCTTCTGTATTTTCATGGTCATCAAGGCCATGAACGCCATGAAGAAGAAGCCCGCGCCAGCACCAGCGGGGCCGCCGACCACGAAAGAATGTCCGTTCTGTCTGTCCACTATCGCCATCAAGGCGACGCGATGCCCGCAGTGCACCTCGGAAGTCAAATAGTTCAAACTGTCCAAAAACCAAACCAAAACGAAAGGAAGACCCATGAAAGAGAAAATGATCAAAACCGTCCTGGCGCTCGTGACCGCGGCCGGGATGACCGTACTGACCGGCTGCGCCACGACCCAAGGCGAGTCGCAACAGCAAACACCCCCCCCCCGCCGCCGCATCGGCGCGGATGGGTAATAGCTTCGAGTTGACCACCGAAGCCGTGCGTCTGGTCAAGCGCGCGCCGGCCGAAGCGGACCTCGGCGGCACCTACGAGACTGTGATCGAAGTCACCGCGCTGACCAAAGCGGCCGGCGTGTTGGTAACCGACACGATTCCCAGCGGCGCCATCCTCGTCAAGACCGAGCCGGAAGCGCAAATCAGCGGCAGCCAGTTGTCGTGGCGGCTCGCCGATCTCGACCGCGGGCAGGTGCGCACGCTCCGCGTCTGGCTGAAAGCTGAAAAAGAAGGCGAGCTGACCAGTTGCTCCACCATTACCGCCATCCCGCAAGGTTGTTTGTCCACCGCGGTGGGCCGGCCCGTGTTGGCGATTGAGAAGACCGGTCCCGCCAAAGCCGTGCTCGGCGCCGACGTGACCTACACGGTCGTCGTGCGCAACACCGGCAGCGCCATGGCCAAGAACGTGGTCGTGACCGACACGTTACCGGACGGTCTCGTGCATGCGTCGGGCCAAAAGACCCTGCAGATGCAGGCCGGCGACCTGAAACCGGGCGAAGCAAAACAGTACGCTGTGACGGCCAAAGCGTCGCAACGCGGCCGGTTCTGCAATGCCGCCGCGGCCAAAGCCGCCAATACCGGCGAAGTCAAAGCCGATGCCTGCACCGTCGTGGTTCAACCGCAACTCAAAGTGGTCAAGACCGGGACGAAAGAACAGTTCATCGGGCGCACGGCGGATTACCAGATCGTCGTGTCCAACCCTGGTGACGAAGCGTTGAACAACGTCACCGTCACCGACACGGCGCCGGCCGGCACGCGGATTGTAAACGCCAGCGGCGCGACGGTCAGTGGCAACACGGCCACGTGGAAGATCGCTGAGTTGAAGGGTGGCGCGAGCGCGACCTACGCGCTCACGTTGACTTCGGCCCAAATCGGCACGGCCTGCAACAAGGTCGGCGGTCAGTTCGGCGGAAGGGCTGACGGCCAATAGCGAGGCCTGCACGTTGTGGAAGGGCCAAGCGGCCATCCTCATCGAAGTGGTGGACACGCCCGACCCGATCCTCGTGGGCGAGCAGACCACCTACACCATCCGCGTGACCAACCAAGGCACCGCGGATGACCGCAACATCAAGATCGTGGCGAACTTTGCCAAACAGATTGACCCGGTCAGCGCGGCCGGCGCCACGGCGGGCACGGTGAGCGGCAAGAACGTCACGTTCGCACCCGTGGCCACCCTCGCGCCGAAACAGAGCGTCCAATGGACGATCACGGCGAAGGGGGCCAGCACGGGTGATCATCGGTTGAAGGTCGAGATGACTTCCGAGCTGTTGACCAGCGCGGTGACCGAAGAAGAGAGCACGCACGTGTACTAAGAGCCTATCCCAAAACCTTGTCTAGGATGCTATAATGGGCCGACAAGGAGGTCTTTATGGGGAAAATCGCATCGCGCGAGCGTTGGCTCGTGTCGGATGAGTTGTGGGATAAAATCGAACCGCTGCTGCCCAAGCG
>CALBCO010000129.1 GCA_937927265.1 uncultured Verrucomicrobiae bacterium
CGGAAACAAGAAGCCGAAACAAAATCAAAGAGTCAAAAGGACAAAAACAACCACGAAAGAAGTCGCCATGACTGAACTGAACAAAAACACTGAACCACAACCTTCCACGAGGTACCGTAAAATAGTTACCGGGAGTTCCCAAGCAAAACTGGTCGCACTGGCAATGACTCACGCCTCGGTCATACCAGGTACGATTGGGGCGAACTCCGCGTCCTGTTCGGCGCGACCGACGATGAGGACCAGAAGGCGATGATCCATGTCCTCGAAATAGCCCTGCGCGGCGCGGTCACGAGAGCCGTGAACCGTGAGTTGAATCGACTCCGTCGCACCGGCGTCACCGGCCCATTCCTGCTAGAAGCCATGGCGAAACTTCACGACCAACACAACCTTCGCGACTGGGTGGATCGCCGCGTCCGCCGCGCCGTTGACCACCCCATCCCCAAACTTGTTTGCAGTGAAGCATTGACCTAATCGTTGATGCGGATTCGTCAATTCACGGTGCTTGCCCTGCCTTGGCCCAGAAGGTAGCCTTTTCGCCGAATGAGTGTTGATCTGCGACAGGTCTTTGAGCGGTTGCATGAACACTGCGCGGCGCGGCAGTGGCGTGGGTATGATCCCTTCGACGGGTTGAGTTCGCCCATCGCCCGATTCTTGCCGGGCAAGTTCGCCCGGCAGGCGTGGACGCAGTTGCACCGGCGCAGCCCGATCAATCTGCGGCCGCTCTGCGGTATCCGCCCCACGCTGAACGCGAAGGCCGTGGCATTGTTTGCACTCGGCCGGGGCGAGCCGCAGTTATTGGATGTGCTGGAATCGCTCCGCAACCCGGATGGCGGGTGGGGATACCCGTTCCCGTGGCAGAGCCGCGCGTTTTACGCGCCGCTCGGCATGTCGAATCTGGTGTGCACGGCGCTGGCCGCCAAGGCGCTCCAGCGTCATAGCCGGTCGGCAGCCGCAGTACCGGCCTTGGAGTTCGTTGCCAGGCATCTGGTCCGCGAACGGTCGGGAGAGCAGTGGGTGACATACCTGGCGGGCACAGACACCCAGATTCATAACGTCAACCTCATGGGGGCCGCCTTGCTGGGACGACGGGACCTTGCGGAGTTTTCGGTGCGCCGGCAGCGGCCTGACGGGTCGTGGTGGTACGGCGAGGCGCCGAACCAGCATTGGATTGATAATTTCCATACCGGTTACTGCTTGGTGGCGTTGCGGGAGTTAGGTGGGTTTGATGAGGCAGCGCATCGCGGCTTCGATTATTGGGCGCGAACGTTTTGGGCGGCTGACGGCGCACCGCGTTACTATGCCGACCGGCCTTATCCGCAAGACACGCATTGCTGCGCGCAGGGGGTGCTGACATTTCTGGCGTTTGGGCAAACCGACCGGGCGGCAAGGGTGGCGCAATGGGCCATTGAGCATCTTTGGGATGACCGGGGTTTTTTCTGGTATCAGCGCTGGCGGTGGGGTACGAATCGGCTCGACTACTTGCGGTGGGCGCAAGCGTGGATGTATTACGCGCTGGCGCGATTGCAAGAGCCTGAGACGATCCATGTGGCGCATTGTTAATGTTGTCGGTACGCGACCGAATTTTATGAAGGTCGCACCGCTGTGGCAGGAGTACCGGAGGCATCCCGACCGGATCGCGCCTGTTTTGGTGCATACCGGCCAGCATTACGACGACAACATGTCGGCGCGTTTTTTTGCGCAGTTGGAGTTGCCCACCCCGGACGCATATCTGCATATTGGCAGCGGCTCGCACGCCCAGCAAACTGCCCGCATCCTGCTCGCGCTTGAACGGTATCTCACTGAGCAACGACCCGATTTGGTTGTCGTATTCGGCGATGGCAACTCGACGATGGCGGCAGCGCTGACAGCGGCGCAGTTGCACATCCCGGTCGCGCACGTGGAGGCCGGGCTACGCAGTTTCGACCGCACCATGCCGGAAGAAATCAATCGCATCCTCACCGACGCGCTCAGCGATTACTTGTTCACCTCATGCGCTGACGCGACCGCGAATCTGCGCCGCGAGGGGGTGCCGGTGGAGAAGATTCATTTTGTCGGCAATGTGATGATTGATTCGTTGCGTCGGTTGCAGGCTGCGTCGCCCGCGGGTCCACCGGGGCTGTACGGCGTGGTGACCTTGCACCGGCCGGGCAATGTGGACGCCCAACCGGTATTGGCGGAGATTCTGTCGGCGCTGCAGGTCATCCAAAAAGAGTTGCCGTTGATTTTCCCGGTGCATCCGCGCACGGCGGGGCGGTTGCGCGAGTTCGGGTTTTGGAACGAATTGCAGCAATGGCCGGGTTTGAAGCTGGTCGAGCCGCTCGGTTACTTGGACGCCATTGGGTTGTTGAGTCGGGCGACGGTGGTGTTGACCGATTCCGGCGGTGTGCAAGAGGAAACCACGGCGCTCGGCGTGCCGTGCCTGACGATTCGCGAAAATACCGAACGCCCTGTCACAGTCACCGAGGGCACAAACACGTTGGTCGGCACCGGTCACGCGCAGATTGTTGCCGAATGTCGCAAGGTACTGGCGGGGCACGGGAAGCGGGGGCGGCTGCCGCAACTCTGGGACGGTCACGCTGCGGAGAGGATCGTGCAATGTCTGCTGGATCATCCGCCGAAAAAATAACCCTGTTCGGCGTGGCGGTGGACAATCTCACGCTGCCGGAGACGCTGGACCGCATTGAACAACTCATCCGCAGCGGCGGCGTCCATCAGCACGTGGTGCTCAATGTGGATAAGATCGTGCGGATGGAACGCGACGCAGCCTTGCGGGCGGCGGTGTTGGAGTGCGACCTGATCAACGCCGACGGCCAGCCGGTGGTCTGGGTCTCGCGCCTGTTCGGCCAACCGTTAAAAGAGCGAGTGACGGGTATTGATTTGTTCGAGCAATTGATGGAGCGGTGCGCGGCGCGTGGTTTGCGTCCGTATTTGCTCGGCGCGCGCGAGGCGGTGGTGGCACGAGCCGTGGCGGTGTTGCAGGCGCGTTATCCCCGGTTGCGCCTCGCTGGCTGGCGGTCTGGTTACTGGGCCGAGGGCGAAGAAGTGGCGGTGGTTGAGCACATCCGGCAGGCCCGGCCTGATTTGTTGTGTGTGGCGATGGGGTCGCCCCGGCAGGAGTTGTTTTTGCATCGGTGGAAGCAGCAGTTGGAGTTGCCGTTTTTGATGGGGGTGGGCGGGAGTTTTGACGTGGTGGCCGGGGTGGTGCGCCGCGCCCCGTTGTGGATGCAACGCGCCGGTTTGGAATGGTTGTTCCGGCTGGCGCAAGAGCCGCGCCGGCTTTGGCGCCGCTATCTAGTGGATGACATGGCGTTTTTTCGGCTGGTCTGGCGCGAATGGCGCCGCCGGTGAGACGCGACCGCCAGGCGCTACTCCATTCAACTGCGGGGGGAGCAGGATGCGATACAACGGAGGACATTGCGACTTCACTTTGAGCAAGCAATTCCGGCCTTGCCGGCGCTGTTGCTTTCAGGGCGAACAATCATGGAGGCAGGCAGCTGCGCTGCACCGCCAGCTTGACGCCCACAGCGCAACAGGTGAAAATGGATGCATTGAGGCAGCCGCAAACAATGGCCGCAGCCAAATACAAAGTCCGCACCCAATACGCTGCATGGACCGGGGTGGTCACTTTCGCCGCCGTGGTGGTCCTTTTGTCGGCACACTTGGG
Source organism: uncultured Verrucomicrobiae bacterium (assembly GCA_937927265.1). Taxonomy (GTDB): domain Bacteria; phylum Verrucomicrobiota; class Verrucomicrobiia; order Palsa-1439; family Palsa-1439; genus CALBCO01. The sequence continues at coordinate 3,665 of CALBCO010000129.1, forward strand.
TTTGGAGAAGTATTGGCATCAAAATCAGTCCCGGAGCCGCGCCCGGACTGCTGCACAAACGCTGGCCTTGATCGCCACGTATGAATTGATCCAAACCAAGACCAATGCGCTGCATGAAGCGCTTGCCAACCGGGTGTTTGCGTTGGCGTTGATGGACGAGGAGGTATTCTTTGCCCGGCTGTTTGATGCGGCGGGGCGGGAGTTTCCCATGGGCCACCGGGACCGCGGCGCCGAGGATCAGCAAGTGGCACGGGCGCCGATCATGAATTCGTTGGCCGCCACTGGCACCGTGGTGGGGCAGGCCGAGGTCCGCCTCAACCCAGTCTCGTTGTATGAAAAGCTCTGGAGAATCATCGGGTGGGATTTGGGGGTGGGCGTGGTTTTGGTGTTGGCGGCGGTGGCCGTGGGGTATTACGCAGCGGCGCCGGTGCAACGCGCATTGGAGGATTTGGTCGTGTTGGTGAAGCGGGTTGCCGCCGGCGAAACGCGCGGGGAACGGCTGGAGAGCGATTTGGTCGAAGTCGAAGAGGTCGGCCGGGTGTTGACGGAGGTGGTCGCCCGGGTGGAAGACGCGCAGCGCGAACTGCAGCGGGCCGAGGCGGAATTGAAGGCCGCGCAGAAGGAGATGGATGAGTACACGTACGTCATCAGCCATGACCTGAAGGAGCCGTTGCGCGGGATTGAGGCATTCAGCAAGTTTCTGGTGGAGCGATATCGGGACCGGCTGGAGGACGAGGGGCAGCATTGGTTGGATGTGATCCGCAAGTCTGCTGTCCGTATGAAACAGTTGATTGATGATCTGTTGAAGTTCTCGCGGTTGGGTCAGCAAAAGAAACCGATGGTGTTGACTGGCTTCAACGCGATGTTGATGCACGTCCGCGTCAATCTCCAGTACCGGCTCGATGAGAAAAAGGCCGAGTTGCGCGTGGAGAAACTCCCCATGGTGGTTTGCGAGCCGACCGCCATGGCCGAGGTTTTCCACAACTTGATCACCAACGGACTGAAGTACAACGACAAACCCCACCCGCTCATCGAGGTCGGCTGCGTTGAAAAAACCAACCCCCAAACCCGCCGCGTGGAATATGAGTTCTACGTCCGCGACAACGGCCAAGGCATCAAACAGGAGCATTTCGGCAAAATTTTCCAATTATTCCAACGACTGGAAAAGAAAGACGATGGCGGCACGGGCATCGGCCTGACCATCGTCAAACGCATCATCGAATGGCATGGCGGTCGCATCTGGGTGGAAAGCGAATACGGCAAGGGCACGACGTTTTATTTCACCTTGCCCAAACGCGAAATCACTAGCGACGGCGCCCCCGTCGAAGTGTTTGCTGAAACACCCCCCGGAGAACCTACCCTTGCAACCCACATTTGACATCTTGCTGGTCGAAGACAATCCCGCCGACGCGGAGATCACACTGGAAGCCTTCCGCCGCAGCAGCAGTCTGCAACGCGTCCATGTCTGCCGCGATGGCGAGGAGGCGATGGATTATCTGTTGCGCCGCAACCGTTTCGCCCGCGCCGGCAGCGCCCCTGCCCCCGACCTCATTCTCCTGGACCTGAACTTGCCCAAAAAAAGCGGCTACGAAGTCCTCACCGAACTCCGCGCCCAAGAAAAACTGCGGCACATCCCGGTCATCATCCTCAGCACCTCCGACCGCGACGAAGACATTATCCGCTGTTACCGGTCGGGTGCGAACAATTATCTGACCAAGCCAGTCCAGTTTGACGAATGTCTGCGCTTGATCGCCCAGATCCAGCGCTACTGGCTCGAAACCTCGAAGTTACCCCCCAAACAGCCCTTGCCCCCATGAACCCGCCCCCCATCGCCCTGCTGATCGTCGAAGACAACCCCGTCTTCGTCGAACAGATCCAATATCACCTCGACAATCTGCCCGACCCGCGCCGGTTCATTTCCCGCGCTGTGGACACGGCGGACAAAGCCCTCGCCGAACTCCGGCAACACCGCTACGACCTCTTGCTGCTTGACTACATGTTGCCGGGCGACAACGGCCTGACGGTGCTCGAACAAGTGCCGACCTTGCCGGTCGAACACCAGCCCGCCGTCGTCATGCTCACCAGCGTCGGCCGGGAATCCGTGGCCGTTGAAGCCATGAAAATGGGGGCCAAGGATTATCTGTCCAAAGACGCGCTCGACCCGTACGACTCCGCCCCGTTACTGCGTGTGCTCAACAGCGCCCTGAACCAGCGCCGGCTCGAACAAGAATTGCGCGACAAAAACGCCGTGCTCGAAGCCGATCTCCACATGGCTCGCGAAGTCCAACAAGCCCTCCTGCCCCAAGCCTACCCGACCTTCCCGCCCGGCGTGGCCGCGGCGGAATCCGCCCTGCAATTCCACCATTGCTACGAATCCAGTGAAGCGGTCGGCGGCGATTTTCTCCAAGTGTTCGCCCTCTCGCCCACCGCCGCCGGAGTGTTCATTTGCGACGTGATGGGCAGCGGCATCCGCGCCGCGCTCGTGACCGCCCTCGTGCGCGGCCTGGTCGAGGAACTGCGGCCCGTCGCGCACGATCCGGGCCGGTTTCTTGCCGAGATCAACCGCTCCCTGATGGCCATTCTCCAACAAACGCGGCGGCCCTTGTTTGCCACCGCCTTTCATCTCGTGGCCGACCTCGCCGCTGGCCGCCTGCGCTACGCTGGCGCGGGCCACCCGACACCCTTGCGCATCCACCGCACCACCCGCCGCGTTGCCCCCCTCGATTTTGCCGGCCAACCACCCGGCCCCGCGCTCGGCGTGATTGCGGGCGCAACCTTCACCACCTACGAAGCCCCGCTCACGCCAGGAGACACGGTGATTTTGTTCACCGACGGCCTGTTCGAGGTCTGGAACGCCCAGAACGAAGAATACGGCCTCGACCGCCTCGTCGCCGCCGTCGAAAAACACGC
>CALBCO010000130.1 GCA_937927265.1 uncultured Verrucomicrobiae bacterium
GTGTTGCAGAACATTCTCATTCCCCCCATCCGATCCAAACCATCGCCGCCAGCGCGCCCAGTCCCAGCAACAGGTACAGCAAATACGACTGTACCCGGCCGTGTTGGAAACGCCGCGCCGTCCGCGCCACTTGCATCACGACACTGCCGGTCGGCTCAATGGTGTATTCGAGGACGGTCTCCGGTGTGTGCTGCGAAAAACTCGCGCGCGCCGGGAAAACTTCTTCCGGCCGGTGTTCGTGCCGTACCGGCCGCAAAATCCACGCAAACCATTCGGTGATGATGCCGGCAAACGAGCCGGCGGTGTATTGCATCCGGGCCGTCGGCGCGGCGTACCCGCAATCCCACGTCAACGCCCGCGTCAATCCCGCCTGCCGGACTTTGCGCCACAACCACACAGCCGCGACCAACGCGAGCACCGCCACCGCCACATGAATCTGCGTCAGCGCCAGCAGCGGTACCGGCATCGCCGTGCCCGCCCAAGCCGGTTGCCAGACGCCAACCGCTCGCGCCACTGCCGGCCAGAACAATACCGGCGCGAGACCAATCGCCACGCAACCCGCGCCGAGCAACGCCATCGCGCCGCGCATCGCTGGGCCGCTCTCGTGCGCGTGTTCCGTCGCCGCCGAACGCGGCGCGCCGAGGAACACCACGCCGCACACCTTCGCAAAACACGCCAACGCCAGCGCGCCGGTCACTCCGAGCAAAATCGCCGCCGGTATCGCCGCCCACGCGGTCGGGCCGTGCGCAATCGTCGCATCGAACAAACCGAGATACACGAGCCATTCGCTGACAAAACCGTTCAACGGCGGCAGCCCGGAAATCGCCGCCGCGCCGAGCGCAAACAGCGACGCTGTCCACGGCATCGTTCGCCACAGTCCGCCGAGCCGGCTCATCTCGCGCGTGCCGGTCGCGTGCAACACCGACCCCGCCGCAAAGAACAACAACGCCTTGAACAACCCGTGATTCCACACATGGAGAAGCCCACCCGCCAGCGCGAGTTGTCCCCACGCCGCGTTGTCTTGACCGACTGCGACCATGCCGAAACCGAGACCGATCAAAATGATGCCGATGTTTTCGACGCTGTGGTACGCGAGTAACCGTTTCAGGTCGTGTTGGCCGAGCGCGAACGCCACGCCGAGCACTGCGCTGACGACGCCCAGCACCGCAACCACCCACCCGGCTGAGGGCGGCACCGGCATCCAACCGGTGAACCGCACGAGTCCGTAAATCCCAATCTTGAGAGTGACGCCGGACAGAATGGCCGACACATGACTCGGCGCGTTGGCGTGCGCTGCCGGCAACCAGACGTGCAACGGAAACATACCGGCTTTCAGTCCGAACCCGACCAACGCGAGCCAAAACAACGGTGCGAGTTCGGGCCGGTCGCGCATCGGTCCGAGTTCCCAACTACCGGTCTTGGCGGCGAGGATGGTGAAGAAGGCGAACAAACACAGCACCGCCACATGCGACGCGCCGAGATAAAGCCAACCGGCCTTGCGCACTTCGGGCAAGCGGCGATCCAGTGTCACCAAAAAATACCCGGCCAGCGTGAACAATTCCCACGCGATGAGGAAATGCAGTCCGTTGACGGCGAGCAGCGTCAACCCCAGACCGAGCACGAGCACCGTCCACCAAATCCGTCCCGTCCACGCCGACTGCGGATGTTTCGTGTCGTTCCAATATTCCCGCGCATAGACCGCCCCGGCCCCGCCGACAACACTGAGCAGCGCGAGGAACAACGCGCTGACCGCATCGAGTCGCAAATGGATCGCCTCGCCGCCAATCTTGATGGCCGACCGGAATTCCCAGACGTTGCCCGTGACGAGGATCGTCACCGCTCCCGCCAACGCGCCGCCGGTGATCAGTAGAAAGGCGACCAACCAAATCATCGAGCCGACCGGAGTTTTTTGTGTGGTCGGCATCCTACGGCTTTTCCTTGCGACTCAAGAGATCCTCGACCCGTCGCAGTTCGTTGAGAATCTCGTCGCGCGAGCCTTGCCGGGCGATGACGGCTTTGCAGCCCGCGTCATGCAACGCATACGCCAACCGCGACAGCAGATGCAGATGTCCGCGCACGGTCGGGCTGACCAGCGTGAAGAGCGCGTACACCGGACGGCCATCAATCGCGTCAAAATCCACCGGTTTCTCAAGGAAACACAGGCTGACCGTTGGCCGCGATACATGAAACACGATGGGATTGCGCACATGGGGAATGGCAATGCCATCGCCGATACCGGTTGAACTGAGCGCTTCACGCGCGATCAGCGCGCGAAGCAGAAACTCCTGATCCACTTCCTCCGGTAGTTTCATCGTTTCAACGGCGGCGCGCAGCACCGATTCCTTGTCTGTGCCGCTGACCCGGTAATGAATCCCACCGGCTAGCAATGCCTCGCTTAACAGCGGCAGTGGCGTTCCCACCGTTTCAGGCTCATGAAAAATCTCCGGTGAGACATTGATCTTGCGAGAAGTGGCCCATTCGAGAACTTCGGCCCGGTTGAACCGGTACTGCCCGCTGACCCGGTAGCCCGGCAGGTTCTGGTCGGTGAGCCACCGGTACACGGTTTTTTCCGAGACATTCAGCAACTCAGCGACATCTTGAACAGTTAATTGCATTTATCACCTCAATAGCCGTTTATTTCTGACGATTGGACATTAGTGGACATCAGTAGTGAACAAAGGTTAACCTGTCAATGACAGAAAACGACGACGACTGGGGAGGGGATTCAGGTCTTGGCTGGCGCTGGCTGCAGTTCGTGGTGGGGCGGTTTGATCAGGAATGTCAGTGCTCCACCAATCAGCAGCAGCACACCGGCCGTGATGAAGGACGATTGGTAGCTCCCGCCGCTTTGGGCGGTGAGTGTTTGTTGGAGGCGCGGCAGCACGAGGCCGCCGACGCCCCACGCAGTGAACAACACGCCATAATTCATGCCGAAGGTTTTCAGTCCCCAGAGGTCTTTCGTGAACGACGGGAACAACGCCAAATTGGCTCCGTAGTTCGCGCCGATTAACGCCGCCAGCAGTACGATGACCACCGCCGCCATTTCTTTCGAGGCCGTGACCGGGATGGCGATGAACATCAATACGGCCTGAATCACCAGCACCAGAAAAAGCGTCCACCGCCGGCCGATCTTGTCCGACAACGTCCCGGCCGCGATACGGCCGCCGGCATTGCCGATTGCCATGATCGCCACCGCCACGAACGCCGCGTGGCCCATGCTTTGTTTGGCCATGCCGCTGATGCTGCCGATGACCATCAACCCGGCGCCCGCGCCGATAAAATAGATGACCCACAACAGCCAGAACCCCGGCGTGCGCAGAATCTGGCTTGGCGTCATTCCGGCCGGGGCCGGTTTGGGCGCGGTCCCCGCCGCTGTCGCCGCCACGTAGCCGGCGGGCGGATTGACGAGCAGTTGCGCCAAACCACAAACGATGACGACGAACGCGATGCCGAAGATGAGCATTGAGTTTTGCAGTTTGTAGTGGGCAAGCAGAAATTGCGAAAGCGGCGCGAGATACACCGGCGCCAACCCAAATCCGGCCACGACGAGGCCGGCGATCAGGCCGGTCTTGCTGGGCGGAAACCATTTCAAGGCCGGAGGCGTGGCGGACGAATAGCCGAACCCGATGCCGGCACCGACCAGAACGCCGAAGCCAAGCAGCCAGAGTCCGTAGCGGTCCGTCTGGGAGATGAGCACCATGCCGGCGCCGACGAGCACCCCGCCAATCGTCGCCGTTAGTCGGGGGCCAAACTTATCTTGGCACCGCCCGGCGAGGATCATGGCGAAGGCGAATACCAAACAGCAGAGCGCATAGGGGTCGTTGAGCTGGCTGCCTTTCCAGCCAAACTCCCTCTCAATCGCCCCCTTGAACATGCTCCAAGTGTACAAGACGCCGAGGGCGAGGTTGATGCCCAAGCCGGCAAAGGTAACAATCCAACCACGGTTCGGCGATGTTGTCATCGGCACTCCTTTCGGTTGTAAAGCAGCGGAACCGGCCGGATCGCGGCCGGTCCCGCTCGTGACAGGTTGCTTACAGCTTGTTTTTGACGAGCACTTCGACCACGTGCGGATCGGCCAAGGTGGTCGTGTCGCCGATTTGGTCCACGGCGTTCTCGGCGATCTTGCGCAGAATGCGGCGCATGATCTTGCCCGACCGGGTCTTCGGCAGTGCCGGCGCAAACTGGATCTTGTCCGGCACCGCGATCGGCCCGATTTCTTTGCGGACGTGGAGCGCCAACTCTTTGCGGAGTTCTTCGCTCTCCTGCACTCCTTCGTTCAACGTTACAAACGCATAGAGGCCCTGGCCTTTGATGTCGTGCGGCATCGGCGCCACGGCTGCTTCGGCCACTTTGGGGTGGCTCACGAGCGCGCTCTCGACCTCGGCGGTGCCGATGCGGTGGCCAGAGACGTTGACCACGTCGTCAATGCGGCCCATCAGCCAGTAATCCCCGTCAGGATCAATTCGGCAGCCATCGCCGGTGAAGTACAAGTTCTTGTACATTGTGAAATACGTGTCAATGAACCGGTTGTGATCGCCCCACGTGGTGCGCATCATGCCCGGCCACGGTTTCTTGATGCAGAGTTTGCCGCCTTCGTTCGGGTCGCACGGGGTGCCGTCGTCGCGCAGCACGACCGGCTCGACGCCAAAGAACGGCCGCGAGGCGCTGCCGGGTTTGAGCACATGCGCGCCCGGCAACGGCGTGATCAGATGACCGCCGGTTTCCGTCTGCCACCAAGTATCCACAATCGGACAGCGTTCTTTGCCGATGACCTTGTAATACCACATCCACGCTTCGGGATTGATCGGTTCGCCGACCGAGCCCAGCACTTTGAGCGAACTGAGGTCGTACTTGTTTGGCCACTCGTCACCGAGACGGATGAGCGAGCGGATGGCCGTGGGGGCGGTGTAGAACTGCGTTACTTTGAACTTCTCGATGATTTGCCAAAACCGTCCGGCATCCGGGTAGGTCGGCACGCCTTCAAACATCACGCTGCTGAACCCGTTGGCGAGCGGTCCATAGACGATGTAGCTGTGGCCGGTGACCCAGCCGATGTCGGCCGTGCACCAGAACAAGTCGCCTTCGTGGATGTCGAACACATACTTGGTCGTCAACGCGACGTGCAACAGGTAGCCGGCCTGCGTGTGCACCACGCCCTGGGGTTTGCCGGTGGAGCCGGACGTGTAGAGGATGAACAACGGATCTTCGGCGTTCATCGTTTCGGCCGGGCAATCGGCGCTGGCCGTGGCCATTTCCTCGTGCCACCACACATCGCGGCCGGGCTGCATGTGGCACGGTTCGTCATTGCGCTTGTACACGATGACCTTCTCTACGCAGCCGGCTTTTTGGCAGGCTTCGTCGGCAATGTCTTTGAGGCGGATGTGCTTGCCAGCGCGCAGCGAGACATTGGCGGTGACCAAGACCTTGCAAGTGGAATCCACGATTCGTCCGGCCAGTGATTCGGCGCTGAATCCGCCAAACACGACCGAATGGATCGCGCCGATCCGGGCGCAGGCAAGCATGGCGATGGGCAATTCGAGCACCATTGGCATGTAAATCGAGACGCGGTCGCCCTTTTTGACGCCATGTTTCTTGAGCACGTTGGCGAACTTGCAAACTTCGGCGTGCAACTGCCGGTAGGTGATTTTCTTCACATCGGCTTCCGGTTCGCCCTGCCAGAGTAGCGCCACTTTGTCGGCGGTCGGCGTGGTCAGATGCCGCTCGAGACAGTTGACGGTTACATTGAGCTGACCGTCCTCAAACCACGTGTGTTTGATCACACGAGCGTCGGTGTTCCACGTGTATTTCCGCGCGACGGTGGGTTTCTTGATCCAATCCAGCACGGCGGCTTGTTCAAGCCAGAACTTGTCCGGCTCATTCACGGAGCGGTCGTACATCTCTTTATATTTGGCGGCATTGATATGCGCGCGCTTCACCACGTCAGCGGATGGCGGGAAGGTCCGATTCTCCGTCAACAACGACGCGGTCGATATGGTCTTGGGTTGACTCATATGTGTTGGTCTCCTGGTTATGTTTTCGAACTGCGTTTGAGGCACGAATCACATCATAATTTTTCAGCCCTGTCAACGTTTCCTGCCAAGGACATTCCCCGGTTTTTCTAGGAGGTGTTGAAAAGGTGGAGTGGGGCGGACACGGTGGCGGGGCGGGAGACGCGACACAGTACGCAGTTCATCCCCAGCCGCGACAGCAAGACTCGCAGTCCGTCGGCCAGCGCATCG
>CALBCO010000131.1 GCA_937927265.1 uncultured Verrucomicrobiae bacterium
CGCTTGGGCAGCAGCGGTTCGATTTTATCCCACAACTCATCCGACACGAGCCAACGCTCGCGCGATGCGATTTTCCCCATAAAGACCTCCTTGTCGGCCCATTATAGCATCCTAGACAAGGTTTTGGGATAGGCTCTAAGCGGCAAAAACTTGAATCTTGGCCACGTACCGGAGCTGGCCCTCCTCCAGCGGTTGACCACAACGGTCGCAAATACGCAGGGACATAAATTCATCCTACCGCCCTTGCGCCACGGGTACAATCCCGGCATGATGCACACCATGAAACGAGGGATGATTCTCGGCGTCGCGCTGGCGCTGGCCGCTCAGGCGGAAGAACCAACCAGCCGCGTCGTCGCCGTGCGCGCCCCCGACCGGCCCGATGTGCCGGCCATGGTCGCGGCCGGGTTGACGGCCTTGACTGGCCACCCGACGGTAGCTGACGCCTGGCGGCGATGGGTGTCGAGCAACGATGTGGTCGGCATCAAAATCAACACGACGGCAGCCCCGTTGCAGGCCACGCGCCACGCGGTGGTGGATGCCTTGGTGGACGGATTAGTCGCCGCTGGCGTGGCGCGGACGAATATCTGGGTGTTCGACCGCGATCCTGACAAACTTCGCGCCGCCGGCTACGACCGTCCCCAAGAAGTGGCCATCATCGGCGCCACCGGCTGGGATGCAGACCAGTTTTACGAAAACCGGCTGGTGGGGCGGTTGATCTGGGGCGATTTGTTGTTTGGCCGCGACGAAAACCTCAGCACCCGGTCGCACCTGCCGCGGTTGGTGACCCGCGCACTCACCAAACTCATCAACGTGCCGGTTTTGCAAGATCACCAAACGTGGGGCATCGCCGGTTGCCTGCACAATTTCTCCATCGGCTTGGTGGACAATGCGCGCCGCTTTGCCCCCCCTCGCGGACTAGGCGATCCCAGTTGGCTGGAGATTGCTACTCTGCCGCCGCTGCGCGACAAAACCGTGCTGCACGTGCTCGACGCGCTCGTCGCCGGATATGCGGGCGGTCCGGATTTCAAACCCCGCTATTCGTGGCCTGCCGGCGTGTTGTATTTCAGCCGCGACCCCGTTGCAGTGGACACGCTGGCTCTGGAATTGTTGGAGGCCAAACGGCGCGAACAACACATCCCGCCTTTGGGCGAGCGCACCGCCTGGCTGCGCGCCGCGCCACGGTGGGGATTGGGCCAGCACGACCGTTCCCGAATCGAGTTGATGGAAATTCAGCCGTGACTGTTACCAACGCGCCAAAACGCCGCGATTGACTTCGGCGGCTTTTTCCGGGCCGCAGAGAAATTCCACAAGCTTGAAGGCAAACTCCATCGCAGTGCCGGCCGCTTGACTTGTGATCACATCGCCGTCCACAACCACCCGGTTCTCGACAACCGATTGGGCGGCGGCGGCCACTTCGGCGCGGACGCTGGGATGGCTCGTGGCAGTCCGGTCGCGGAGGATACCGCAATCGGCCAGCACGGTCGGCGCGGCGCAGATGGCGGCGATGGGCCGGCGACGTTGCCGGTGAGAGGCGATCATCTCCCGGAGACGGGGATCCTTGCGCAGATGGGTCGTTCCCGGCATCCCACCCGGCAAGACAATCAGGTCAAAATCCTCACTCTGAACGTCTGCGAGCAAGACATCCGGTACGTGTTTGGTTTGGCGTGAGGCTTCGATGACACCGGGTTGAGTACCGGCAGTGACGACTTTGACTCCGGCGCGGCGGAGAATATCAATGACGGTAATCGCTTCGATCTCCTCAAAGCCGGGCGCGAGCGGAACCAACACCTTCTTCATGGTTCGTCCTCGGCAGGCGGCAGGATCGCGATCTTGCAATGGGTCGCCACGACGCGGCCGGTCGCGTCCAGCCGGAAACGGATGGCGAGGACTTCGCCAGTGGCCAGTTGGCTGGGCGTGAGTTTCTGCTGTCCGCGGTAGAAATAGGTGCGGTCGGTGTAGCTGAACTCGCGCGGGCCGGTGGAGTGCTGCAAGACAATCAGCCGACGTTGGGGGTCAATCTTTTCGAGCGGCCCGCGGGCAAAGGGCAGGGTGGCGCCGAGGCCGAGGCCGGCTAGGAGCAGCCAACCCGTTGCCCACGCGCGCCACATGGATCACCGTGTTGGCGGTTTGGCCGCCAACGTATCGCCACGGCCCGGGACGGGGCCGGTGCTGAGCCGCGGGCCGGACGGCGGGGCAGGGACTTGGCGCAATTCGGCGTTGCCGGTTTCCGCGATCAACTCAAAGACCAGCGTGGTGTTGCCGACTTGAATTTTATCGCCGGTGGCCAAGGTGCACTCGAATACACGCGCACCGTTGCGATAGGTGCCGTTGGTCGAACCGAGGTCTTTCAACGTGAACTGGTTGCCGGTGCAACTGATGCCGCAGTGCACGCGCGAGATAAACGAGTCCCGCACCGAAATGTCAGATTCGGGCAACCGGCCGATGACGAGGGGTTTGTTGCCAAATTCGAGAACGCGACTGCTGCCATCAGGCCGTTTATGGGTGAGCGTTGGCATAATCTTTTCCCGCTTGCACCCATACCCGAATCGGCTGCGGTTGTCCAACCAGAAAAAAAGTATCAGGGCTGCGCTACGGCCGGCGCCGGCGGTGTCAAGGGGCCGCTCTCGGCCGGTGTGTTGGTGGCCGCCGGGGCCGGCGGTTCGGGCGGCAACTCGCGCCCGAGCACCACCCACCGCGTGTACGCTTCTGACTCCCACGGCGTGCCTTGCGCGGCCGCGAGGGTTTCTTCGTACAACTGGCGGGCTTCCCGCAACTGTCCGAGCAGTTCTGCACAGCGTGCTGCACCAAGCCGTGCTGCCGTCCGGGCATAATTGTTACCGTGCTCGCCGGCGAGGCGCAGATATTGATCTTTCGCCGCCGCGTAATTCCCCTGTGCCTCCAGCACTGTCGCCTGTCCCAGCAACGCAGTCGGAGCGAACGGATGCCGGGGGTATTGCTGGAGAAACTGGTCATACACTCGTAGTGCCTCGCCGTACTGCGTGTTGCGGAACAAGACTTCGGCCTGCCTCAATAACGCCTGCGCCCCGATTTCCTTGCCGGCGTATTCCTGCGCCAGCAGTTCGAGTGCGCCCGCATCCTGCGCCGTGGCCAGCCGTGTGGCGGCGGCTTCCGCTTGACGGGCTGCGTGGCGTTGCCAGAAAAACGCGCCGCCTCCCAGCGCAATCAAGACCAGCAGGCCGGTCATGATCTTCTGGCCATGCTGCTCCCAAAACACCTCAAAGTTAAATTGATCGACAATCCGTGGTTCGCTGCTGGTCGGTGTCATAGTGGGCGGATTGTTGACAAATCAGGCGAAAAGGCAAGTGCGAAACCGGAACCCCAAGCGCCCCCCTCAATCCTGAATCATGAGCGCGGCGCTGAAAGTTTCACTTTTGGGTGAACGGTTTCTCAGCGGGCCGAGCATCATCAGAGATGAGTTACACGACTTTTTTCTCCATGACGCCGGAGATCGAATCGAACAGCAAACTCTTCCATTTCCCCTGCATCCGGACGATGAGCGGCATGATTGCCGACCCCACGCTTTCCGTCAGACGTGGACGGCGGTACAGACATTCTTGTCTGTGCCCCGACCCGCGTGAGTCCCCCCGGTGATCATCGTCTCGGAAGTGGACCGACGGGAAAGCGGTGCTGTCGCACCGCACTCCAAGACGCTCCTGCGTAAGTTCGAGCACCAGGGTTGAACCCCATGGTTTCGGAGTGCGCCGCATCAGCGGCGCTTTGGATGGCGGTGGGTGGCAGGCGTGAGGCGAGTCCAAAGACCAATGCCCCCCTCCATTCAGGTCCTCCTCGTGCTCATGATTCAGGCCCTCAATCGTTTCGAGCAAATGTAACTTGAGAGAGCTGCCCTCTGGAGGACTTAGATCGAAGTCTGTTCTGCTACCTTTAAACAATTCACCAAAAAATCACCGCGCCAAGCGTGATCGTAATGATTGAGGTGTATGAGCCGCCGAAAAACGGGTCACACCGTTGCGACCAATACTCCGCCGCGGCCGGTTGACTGGCACGGCAACACAACCAGCAGGCGAGAGTCTCAGGGCTCGTGCCCTACCCCCGCCTGTCAACGCAAACCCGCGCGGCTACTTGTTGCTCAACGCGGCAACACCGGGCAATTCGCGTCCTTCCAAGAATTCCAGCGACGCGCCGCCACCGGTGCTGACGAACGTGACTTGTTTGTCCACACCGGCTTTCTTTACGGCTTTGGCACTATCGCCACCGCCAATGATTGAGGTGGCGCCTTTATTACCGGCCACAGCCTTCGCGACTTCGAAGGTGCCCTTAGAAAACTCCGGGATCTCAAAGATGCCCATCGGACCGTTCCAGACGATAGTCTTGGCCGCGACAATCTCTTGGTTGTAGGCCGCAATGGTCTTCGGGCCGATGTCCACGCCGCACCAGCCGTCTTCGAGGCTCGGACCATCGGTAATCCGCGTGGTCGCTCCGGCTTCGGGCTTGGTGGCCTGCACGTGATCCACGGGCAACAGAAACTTTTTGCCCTTGGCTTTGGCCAACAAGTTCTTCGCCAGATCCAGTTTGTCGTTTTCAACGAGGGAGTTCCCCACCCCGTATCCTTGCGACTTGAGAAAAGTGTAGGCCATTGCGCCGCCGATGAGGATGGCGTCGGCCTGCGTCAACAGGTTTTCGATGACCGCAATTTTGTCGGAGACTTTCGCGCCGCCGAGGATACAGAGGAACGGCCGGGGGGGATTGCTCAATGCGCCGCCCAGATATTTCAATTCCTTCTCCATGAGGAATCCGGCCGCGCATTGGCTGCCGCGTTTCTTCAGAATCTCCGGCACGCCGGCCGTGGAAGCGTGCGCGCGATGCGCGGTGCCAAAGGCGTCGTTGACGTACACATCGGCGTTTTTCGCCAACTGCGCTGCAAACACGGCATCGTTTTTCTCTTCTTCGGCATAGAAGCGCAGGTTTTCCAGTAACAGGATTTGGCCAGGCTGCATGGCGGCCACCATCGCGTCCACTTTGTCGCCGATGCAGTCATCCGCAAAATTCACAGTGCCGCCGATCAACTCAGCCAATCTTGCCGCGCAAGGCCGGAGGCTTTGTCTCGGATCGCGTTTGCCTTTCGGCCGCCCGAGATGCGCCGCGAGGATGATCTTCGCGCCGCTTTTGACGAGGTGGTCAATCGTCGGCAAGGTTGCCTTGATGCGTTTGTCGTCGCTGATGTTGCCGGCTTCGTCGAGCGGCACGTTGTAGTCCACGCGGACAAACACGCGTTGGCCGCGCAGGTTATGCAGGTCGGTGATGGATAATTTTGCCATGATGTTTTTCCTCCGGGGTGCAACAGAATACGCGGAGCGTAGCGAAACGCGCCGCTGAGTCAAACGGAAAAAGCAAAAGGCATCAGGACGGAGGCGCTTTGAAAAAGGTGACAGACAGTGGTGGGAGTGTGAGGTTCAGCGAGTAGGGCCGGTTGTGCCAGGGGACCGGCTGGGCGTCCTGGCCGCCATAGTTGCCCATGCCGCTGCCCCAGTAAACGGTGGCGTCACTGTTGAGCAATTCCTTCCAGTAACCAGCGCGCGGGACACCGACCCGGTAATCATGACGCGGTATGACTGTGAAATTGCAAATCACCAGCACGCTGTCGTCGCGAGTGCGCGCTTTGCGGAGGAAGGCGATGACGCTGTGCTCGCTGTCGTTGCAGTCCACCCACTCGAACCCCGCCGGCTCGCAATCGTATTCGTGCAACGCCGGTTCGGCCCGGTAGGTGTGACACAGGTCTTTGACCCAATGCTGGACGCCGGCATGATCGGCATATTCCAACACGTGCCAGTCGAGGCTGCTCTGGTAATTCCATTCGCCCCACTGCGCCAGTTCACCGCCCATGAACAGCAGTTTCTTGCCGGGCTGGGCAAACATGTAGCCAAACAACGCCCGGAGATTGGCGCATTTCTGCCAGTTGTCGGCCCCGGCCATCATGCCGTAGAGCGAGCCTTTGCCGTGCACCACTTCGTCGTGCGAAAGCGGCAGTACAAAGTTCTCGTGGAACGCGTACAACATGCGGAAGGTGATCGTGTTATGGTGGAATTTGCGGTGGATGCCGTCGAGTTTCATGTACCGGAGCGTGTCGTGCATCCAACCCATGTCCCACTTCAGGCCAAAGCCGAGGCCGCCGATGTGTGTCGGGCGAGAGACCATCGCGTAATCAGTGGATTCCTCGGCGATTGTCATCGTGTCGGGGTAATGTTTGTACACTTCCTCGTTAAACCGGCGCAGGAACGAGATGGCTTCAAGGTTGTGGTTGCCACCGTATTGGTTGGGGATCCACTCGCCCGGCTTACGCGAGTAATCGAGGTAGAGCATTGAAGCCACCGCGTCCACGCGCAGGCCATCCACATGATATTTATCGAGCCAGAACAACGCGTTGCTGAGCAAAAAGCTCCGCACCTCGTGCCGGCCGTAGTTGAAAATTGCACTCTTCCAGTCGGGATGAAATCCTTTGCGCGGATCGGCGTGCTCGAACAGATGGGTGCCGTCGAAGAATGCCAGCCCGTGTTGATCGGTCGGAAAGTGCGACGGCACCCAGTCGAGAATCACCCCGATCCCCGCCTGGTGGAGCGTGTCCACCAGAAACGCGAAATCCTCCGGTGTGCCGAACCGGCTCTGCGGCGCGAAATAGCCGGTCAATTGATAGCCCCACGACCCCTCAAACGGATAGTGCATCACCGGCATGAACTCGACGTGGGTAAACCCCAACCGCTGCAGATATTCCGCAAGTTGTGGGGCAAGCTCCCGGTAGGTCAACGACCGGTTGCCTTCCTCGGGTACCCGTCGCCAGGAACCGATGTGCATTTCGTAAATCGAGACTGGCGCGTCATGCCGATTGCGTTTGCCGCGCGACTGCATCCACGCGGCATCGCGCCATTCGTGGTCTAGTTTCCACACTACGGATGCCGTATGCGGCGGCACCTCGTGCCAGTATCCGAACGGATCTGCTTTCTCGACCCGGTAGCCGTGATACCGCGAGACGATGTAGTATTTGTACTTCGCGCCTTGGGCGACGCCGGGGACAAATCCTTCCCAGATACCCGAGTAGCCGCGCGGCCGCAATGGATTTGCCGCCCGATCCCAGCGGTTGAAATCGCCGATCACAAACACCTGCTGCGCGTTTGGCGCCCACACGGCAAAATACGTTCCGGCGACGCCCTCGCGCGTCATTGGATGCGCACCGAGTTTGTCGTACAGCCGGACATGGCTGCCTTCGTTGAACAGATACACGTCCTGCTCGCTCAGCAAGCTTACGTCGAATCGCATGGCGTGATCAGTCATGGGAGTCTCTCGATCCAATTCTTGTCCACCAACACCGTCAGGTCGAGGAAAACTTTCCGGTTCATCGCGACCTCCAATTCCTGACGAGCCGCCGCGCCAATCTCGCGGATCTTCCGCCCGCCTGCGCCAATCAACATCCGTTGATGACGGTCGTCCGTCGTCAGCACCGCCGCTTTGACGTAGAGCAGTGGTTCGCCCTGTTTGGTTTTGCGATCTTCGACCTGCTCAACCTGTACAGTGGCGGTGTACGGCAACTCCTGCCCCGTCAGCAGAAAGATTTTTTCCCGGATGATCTCCGCCAGCCAAAACTCGTGGGTAACGTTGGTGATCTGTCCTTCGGGATAGTAGGCGGGGCCGACCGGCAGATACCGCAGAATCGCCTGAATCAACAACTCCACGTTTTGGCCCCGCAGCGCGGAGACTTCGACCGTGGCCGCATACTGCGGGCCGCGCGCCAGCCAATCCGCCCGAAACGGCCGCTCCGCCACATCCAGTTTGTTCAGACAAAGAATCGCCACGCACGGCGGCGGCATCGGGTCAGATCCGGCTGGCGGATGCGTCACGTGCGCCACCAACTCGCTAACCATCCGGTCTTCCTCGCCGATACTGCGGGTCGGGTCCACCACGTGTACCACGACATTAATCCCTTCCAACGCATCGCGGACCCGGTGATGAAGGTTCTGGACAAGCCGGCTGGGGTGCGTCTTGAAAAAGCCGGGCGTGTCCACAAACACGATTTGGCCTTCTGGCCGGTTGACGATGCCGTGATAGGTCTCGCGGGTGGTCTGGGGCCGGGGCGTAACGATGGCGATCTTGGTGCCAACCAACGCATTCAACAATGTGGATTTGCCCACGTTGGTCCGTCCCACCAACACCGCAATGCCTGCTTTGTGTTGCTCGTCCTCCGCCATGCCGCCGATGATACTCGCCCGCTCCCCTCTCACGCAATCCGCCAATGAGCCACTCCACAACTTCAATCTGCATCCCGCAGTTGAATGGTCGTGGGTTGGGCGCGACGGCCGGGTGCGCCGAGCTGCTCTCCTTCGGCCAGCGGACGGCCAGGCGGTCCGTCCCTACTAGACGCGGCCGCCGCCTCTGATCACGGGGACCCAGCGGCGTCGCTGATGCTGATTCGCCAGTCTTAGAACGACACGCGCACACCCAGGTTCAACGAATGGCTGTCGTAGCCGCTCCGGCCCAACTGGCCGGTGTAGTGGAAATACGTCGCCACAGTCGGCGTCCATTGGGCGGTAAGCCCCACGCCGGCCACGAAACTGTCGCTACCCAGTTCCGAGCCGCTCACGTTGAACGAATCGCCCGCTCCGCTGGCAAACTGCGAGTCCAACGTCACTGCATCGTCCATGAAATCGTGTCGCCAAGCCAGGTACACTTCCGGCGTGATGAACGTCCACGTGTCTTGAACGTAGCCGAGGTAGCGCAACCGTATACCCAATTGTGTGTGCAACGCATCCTCGTCCTGTTCCGCGATTCGCAGCGGAGACAGTGAGCCTTTTTCCTTGAACGCCTCGATGTTGACCGCCGTGTATTGGACGGCTGCTTGCGGACCGAAACTCCACCGCTCACTCTTCCAATCGTACCCCGCCCCCAATAAGACATACCAAGTCGTCCCGTCGGTGCTCCCGGTGGCCGTTCCGCCCAATGCGGTGCGTTTGGTGTCGTAGGAATCCTGACCGCCGCCGATCATGCCTTCGACGTGCCAGCCGCGGTGAAACCACGCTGCATATAACTGGCCGCGCACGCTATCCTGATCAATGCTGCCGCCGTCACTGAGGTCCGTCTCCCCGGTGGCAAACCGCCCGGACAAACCCACCACCAATTTTTCGTTCACCCATGTGTCGCCGCCGATGGACAACCCGAAGGACGTTTGTTCGTAGCCGCCCGCGTTGTTGTCGCCACCGGCATCCAGAAACTCGCCCAATCCATCGGCGTACAGGCTCCACGGCCGTGACGCCCTGGGCATCGGCACATGATCCGCCGCGCCTGGTGCGCGATTCTTCTGAACATAATCCATCAGCTTGGCATACCGTGCCCGGTAGCCGGCGCCGAGATAACTGACCCGATTCAACACCCGGCTGGCTTCCGCGTCCGCACCCGCGAATGTCAGAGTGGTCATCGCCGTCAATTCCTCCGGCGCGATCAGATCAAACGCTGTGGGCAGGGAATTGGTAGGGTTGGGCAGGTAATCCAGATAGTTGATCAGGGCCACATCCGTATCCGCCGTAGAACTGACGATCGAATCCAACGCCGCCGCCACTGCCCGCTGATTACGCGTCAACGCGAAGGTCTGAAACGTCTCATGCGCCCATGTCAACATCACATTGTTGGCGTTGTACTGTAACTGCGGCCGCAATAGCACGCTGTAACTGAATGTGTTCGTGAAGATCGCGAATGTGCCGCTGACGCCATTGGACGCCACTAACAAGGCAATCGAATCATTGTGCTGCGGCACATAGCCTCCGAACGGCACCAACCGCAACGTGCCGTCCAACGTGGCCGTACCGGCGATGTTCAGTTGGTCGAACTGGTTTGTGCCGGTGCTGGCCACCGTGCCTGTACCTGCCACGGCCAACTCCAACGTTGCATCCGCCCCCTGCACATAGTTGCCGCCAATCTGAATGACCAATGGATCGGCTTTCAGCGTGCCGTGGAGCAGATGGAGACCCCCCGTGCCGAGCGCGTGGCTGTTCTTGATGATCAGCGTGCCGTCGTTGGAAACCCACGTGCCACCGCTGTAGGTGTTCGTCGCGGTCAACGTCAACGCGCCCGCACCCGCGTGCGTCAGGCTGCCTGTCCCCGTGATCAGATTGGCCACCGTGATGTTATTGGTGCGGTTGAACACCAGCGCGCTCGCGTTGTGGACCACGCCTGTTCCCAGTGCGCCCGCGGTACCGCCATCGCCGACCTGCAACGTGCCCGCGGTGATCTCTGTCGAGCCACTGTAGGTGTGATTGGCCACCAGAATCAGCGTGCCGGAGCCAGCCTGCGTCAGACTGCCAACACCGGTCACCTGATTGCTCAGCGTCACGGCGTCACTTCGGTTGAAGATCAGGGCCGCATCATTACTGACGATGCCGCTGCCGAGGTTGCCGGCCGTGCCGCCGTTGCCGACCTGGAGCGCGCCGGCCAGAATGAGGGTCCGCCCGCTGTAGGTGTTCGTACCGGTCAAGACCAGCGTGCCGGTGCCGTTCTGCGAAAGCGTGCCGCTGCCGGCGATTGTGTTCGCCATCGTCAACGTATCAGAGCGGTTGAACACCAGCGTCGCATTGTTGGTCACATCGCCGGTGCCGAGTGTGCCTGTTGTGCCGCCATCGCCGACCTGCAACGTGCCGCTGCTGATGATCGTCGGCCCGGTATAGTCATTGTCCGCCACCCAGGTCATGGTGCCGCCGCCGAGCTTGCGCACCTGACCGCTGCCGGTGATCAGGTTACTGACCGTCAGGCTGTCGCTGCGATTGAAGACGAGCGTCCCGTTGTTGAACACGTCCCCGGCGCCCAATGTGCCCGTCGTGCCGCCGTCGCCCACTCGCAACGTGCCGGCGCTGATGGTCGTCGTTCCCGCGTAACTGTTCGAACCAGTCAACGTCACCGTGCCCGTGCCCAACTGCGACAGGCTGCCGCTGCCGGTGATTGTGTTGGCCACCACCAGCGTGTCGGTCTGGTTGAACGCCAAGTGCGCATCGTTGCTGACCGCGCCCGTGCCGAGCGTGCCGCTGGTGCCGCCGTTGCCAACCTGCAACGTGCCCGCGGTAATGAGGGTGCTGCCACTGTACGTGTTGTTGCCCGTCAACACCGTGGTCCCACTGCCAATTTGCGCGACCATGCCCGTACCGCTGATGGCATTGGCAAACGTGAAGGTGTCGCTGCGGTTGAACGCCAGCGTACCGTGGTCCGTGACCGCGCCGGAGCCAAGAGCTCCGCCGTCGTCAATCCGCACCGTGCCGGCGCTGATCGTGGTGCCCCCGCTGTAAGTGTTGTTGGCGGTGATGATCAACGTGCCGGTGCCGTTCTGCCGCAGCCGGCCGCTGCCGCTGATCTCATTGGCCACGGTGACGTCATCACTGCGGTTGAACGCCAAGGTACCGTTGTTGAGCACATCCCCGCTGCCAAACGCCCCCGTTGTGCCGCCGTTGCCAATCTGCAACGTGCCACCGCTGATGGTCGTGCCACCGCTGTACGTGTTATCGGCCATGAACACCGTCGTGCCGCTGCCGGCCTGGATCACGCCCCCCGTGCCGGTGATCAGGTTGCTGACGATCAGGGTGTTGCTGCGATTAAACACGAGCGTCCCATTGTTGAGCACATCGCCGGCACCCAACATCCCCAGCGTGCCGCCGTTGCCGATCTGGAGCGTGCCGGCATTGATGACGGTGCCGTCGCTGTACGTGTTGTTGGCCGCCAGCACGAGCGTGCCCAGCCCGTCCTTGGTCAGCCCGTTGGTGCCGGAAATGGTGCTGCGAATGAGGACGGTGACGTCACCGGCCATTTTGATCGTCGGGTTGTCCCCGATTAACACCAGCCGCCCCGCCGTGGTATCGGTGTAGTGACCAGTCGCGCCAATGCCCAGCGTATTGACGCTGATCGTTCCGTAATTCAGCGTGAGAGTCGCTGGGTTACCCAGTGTCCCCACGGTAATCTCCCCGCTCACCGTCAACCGTCCGGCATCAATGTTGCCGACTGACACCCCACCGCCCTCGATGGACAGGTGGGCTGCCGTGGCCACGATAACGCCTTGAATGATGGCCTGCGTGGTGTTGGTGGTCGGCAAGAATGCGTTGTCGCCAGCCGTGGGCACGCCCCCCGACCAATTGCCCGGCACGAACCAACTGCCTGACACCCCGGCCGTCCAGTCGGTGTCCGCAGCATCGGCCGGCCAAAGCCCCATCAGCCCAAACGCCAGTACGGTGCCCAGGATCCCCGCGGCGATTCTTGGCCGCCGCCCCCAAAATTGACTGGTCAAATTCATCCGTGGTTTCATTGTGATCTCTCCTCTGGTTATGCGTTGCTGGTTCTGCCGACTCGTGGCGGACTGTTCGCCGAAAAACATGCGCGCAACTTACCGAGTCGCCCCCCGCTTGTCGAGCCTGTCTTGCTGCGTACTGTCACTCGTTAGTTCTCCGCCGAATGCAGGCCGCCGGGCGCGGCGCGGAATTCGAGCACCGTGCGCTCCGGGCGTTGCGGATCGGGCATGGCACAATTCCACATGCAGACGCCGCAATGAACACACTTCTCGCGGTCAAAGACAGGCACACCTTTTTCCCCGGGCGTGATGGCCTGGCCCGAGCAGACCTCCACACAAATCTTCGTTCCGCACTGTTCGCACAGTTCCGGGTAGAGGAACACCACGTGCGGCGCGTAGCCCGCCGGCGCCTGCACCTTGCCGCCCAGCAGCAACGCGTCCTGATGCGACACCAGCAGTTGGCCATCAAACGGAATCGGCGGCCAGCCCACCCGATCCATCAACGCGTTGTGCGCGCTGATGCCTTTGGCGGCGCAATCCTGCCGGATCTTCTCCACCTCGGCCATGGGAACGCGGCCCCGGTAAAACTCGGCCAGACTCGGCGTGTGTTCGCGCGGCGGCCGTGGCCGGACCGGCGCATGCAACCTGCCGCGGGTCGCCCCCGCCAACGCCATCCCAATCATCCCAGTCACCATCCCCTTGTGGAAACCATCACGCGCCCGCTCGGCAATCCGCGCTTCTTGCTCCACCCAGCTTGCGCGGCGGCGTTTCACGTAGGTCGCCTCCAAGTTCTTTTTCGTGAACGTTTTTTTCTGCTCGAGCAATTCGAGCACCGCCTCGGCCAACTGCGCGCCTGTGGTCCACGCTTCATCCACGCCGCTGCCGGTCAACACGTTCGTGCTGCCAGACCCTTCGCCAATCCGGGCGTAACCGTTGCCGGCCAAGTATGGTTCGCCGCGCCGGCCCGATTCGCCCAGTGTCTTCGCCCCCCACGACCGCAACGTGCCGCCGTGCAGATACCGCCACAAATACGGATGCAACATCCAGTGCTGGAGATACCGGTACGCCGTGCGGACCGGCGAGTCGAACCACGACGGTACAAAGATACCAAGGGAAGCGACGTTGTCGGGATAGACGTAGAGGAATCCAAAAATCTCCGGTTCGGGATAGCCCAGCGTGTGCAACACCGTGCCGGGCTTGAGCGGACAACCGGCGGGCAGATTCACGACAAACTTCATGCCGATAGCGTAGTCGTGTTGGTGATGATCCGGCGGCAGCCCAAAGTGCTCGTCCAATTGCCGGCCAATCGCGCCGACCGGGCCGTCGCCAACCACCGTGAGCGCCGCTTTGATGTCCATGCCAGGCGTTTCGCCCTGATCCACCAGCCGCACGCCCACCACCTTGTCGCCTTCGATGAGCGGCGCGGCCGCCGGCGTTCCCGGCCAGATTTGCACCGTCCCACTCGCCATCAAATGGGACCCCACCCATTGGTTAAACTGGCCGATGGACGTGACGAACCCGCCGTGTTTTTGCAGGTACGGCGGGATGTACGGCAACTCAAACGCATGATACTTGACCAACGCTTGGAGCACCTTGTCCGCCCACCGCAACAGTGCCGACCGACGGCTCGCACCCACCGGATCCAGCAAATACAACACGTGTTCTTCTGTCACCGGCGCAGTCATCGGAATCTGCGCCGGATCAAAATCCGGAAACGTGGCGCGAATCCCGCGCCCGCGCGTCACAACACCTGACACGCCAAACCCAATGTCATCGGCGCGTTCGTAGCAGAGGATCTGTGGCGGCGCGCCTGGCAGGACCACGCTTTCCACTCGGGGCGAGCCGTCAGGGTTCATCAACCCGCGCGACAGGGTGGTCAAAAAACCGCCCATCGCAGGCCCGAAGCCGACGCAGACAATGTCCACGTCCATCGTTTGTCGTTCGCTCTCGCTCACAGCGGATAATCCAACGCTTCGGGAATCATCACTTTCGTCACGGCTTCGGCAGCGCGGTCTTTCGCCAAACGTGCGCCGGTCAGACAACCATCGAGACGCAACCGCAGCTTCGTGAAATCCGCCGCCCCCTCGAACTGCACGCACGGACCGGCCTTCGCGGGGTGTTCCTGCCCCGTTTCTGCCACTTCACTGTACGTGCGCGCCGTGCCCGCAATGCCGGGGATCATCCCTTCCAAAGCATCCAAATCATCTGCCGCAAAACACGCCGCGCAGCTTTGATTGTCCCACGCCGGGTGCCGGTTGTAGCCGAACACCAATTCGGCGCACACGCGGCCGACTTCGCCGGCGGCGCGAGCGCTCTGCACATGGCAGAGGTCACTCATGAACGCCAGCAAGCCCGGCAACCCTTCCGCCACGGTGGGGTTCGCCGGCCCTTTGCGCTCGAGTTCCAACACATCGAGGATGAACTGTCGCGCCCCGAGCAGCCAACACAGCGCGTCGGCCAGCGCGAACGTCACGCCTTGCCGGTTGCTTTGGTAGAGCTTGCGCCCGTCGGCGTCCTCGGCGTTCTGGAGATGATCGAGCGTCCAAAGCCACATTTGCATGGCGGTGGCCAACGTGCATGCCCCCGTGCCCGGCCGGTCGCTGGCAATCCGGCGCATTTCTGCCGTCCAGTTCCTGAACTGGGCCAGGAACAACTCGTTGGTCATTGTCACCGACAACTGTCGTCGTTGCACCGCTTCGGGGCCTTCGTAGGTGGCTTCCAACTGGGCGTCCATCCATTTCTGGCCGAGGAATCCGGGGCAATCTTCCGTGATCCCGTAGCCACCCATCAAACTGACCGCCTCGCGCATCATGTTCGCGCCGTGGCCGGTATTCCAGAGTTTGGCCGCCGGACAAAGCACGTTGGCCTGCGTCGCCAACAGCCAATATTCCACCAACCGATCGTTCTTGAGCGCCTCGTATTTCTCGCTGCGTTGCGCTTCCGGCAGGTTGCCCAACCGGAGAAACTCAATCGCGTCCTTCTCAATCGCCGCCAATGCCTTCATCGTGGCCCGCGGGCCGACAATCTTCCGCTCCGCAAACACCTGATCCTTCTCCTTGTTCAGCGGATCAAGCGCATCAAAGACCCGCGCTGCTTCAAACGCCAACGATGCCGCAGCTTCACCGGTCGCCCAGACATCAATCAACCGGTGCAGTGCGTCCTCTTTCATCTGCAATCCAAGATCGTACCGGGGCGAGCCGGGTTGCGCGCCTTCGCCGCCGCGGAATCGGCCGCGTTGATACCGGATGATCGGCTCGACGGCCGACAACAACTTCGCCGCCGTCATCGCCGCCACCGTCACGCGGGTGTGGCTAAATACCTTTTCGATGATCTCGCCGTGGCTGAGGTTCGGCACAATCACGCCGTCTTTGATCGTGTACCCACCGATGATCCGGCTGGCGGGCACCTTCAGGCTTAACACCGGGTCGCACGTCGAGGACAGTTGATGCACGAGCTTCTTGGTGGGTGTCCCGCGATCCCACACGCCGGGGTCATCCTCGTGCAGGATAATCATGCAGCTCGTCTTGATCCGGGGATCGGCGGTGTCCACTGCCGCCGTCACGAAGTTGGCAAACCCCATGTTCGTGATGAAACGGCCCCGCTTGTCCACTTGGAGGATCGGCTCTTGCCCTTCCTTCCATTCGGCCACGCGCACCTTGCCAGCCAACATCCCGGTTTCCACGCCGACGTACGGCAACGGCTCGGTCAACGCAAACGCTCCGCGCCAAACTTTACGGGGCGGCTCGCCCGGCCCAGGTGGGCAGGCCATCCGCATGTAAAAATCGCGTTGCTCCGGCGTCCCGCATTCGTGAATGGGCGATAGCGCCAAATCACCGGCCATGCAGCCGGTCGCCGCGCCGGCATCCACCCACGACAACTCAAACACAATCAATGACAACAGCAAGTTTTTCGGTCCTGCGACCACACCGCCCTGTTCGGGCTCCATGAACGCGCTGGTCAACCCGGCTTCGTCAAATGCCTTGAGCAAGGCGGCTTTGCGTTCGGTCCAGTCGTGCGAGTTGCGTTCCCCTTCGGCCACAAGCCGCGCGACCGGCCCGCGGGCGACGCTCCGCGCGCTCTGCACGAGCATCTGCACGTCGTAACGGTCGGCAAACCGCCACATGATCTGCCGGACATCATCGCCAGGCAGGGTTCGGAGGGTTTCAGTCGTGGGAATGGTCATGATAGGTTCCTTTCTAGAAATGATGCACCCAGCGCAGATTGTAACGCTGCCCTTCGGCGCGGTTCTCAGCGGCAAACTCGAAGTAGACGTTGGCGAAAAGATGATTGTTCTGGCTGATGTGCCAGACTAAACCGGGACCGAGACCGACGACTTGTTCCTGTGTGTTGGGAGTGTCGCGGCCGTTGTATTTCGAGTCGGTGATCTGCCGCAAATAGTAACCGTTGAGGCCGGCGCGCAGCCGTTTCTCCAGCAGTTCGTAGCTCGTGGCGAAGTTCAGATGGATCGCCTGCCCGGCCTGCACACTGTCCAACCCGGTCAGCCTGTACGGCGACTCATTCTCATCGTTCCACAAATAGTGGATCCGCCACGAGAGCGTGCAGCGGTTGGCGGGGAACCACGTCGCTGCCCAGTACGGATTGAACGAGAAAAAGTTGCTTCCAGGATTGATGGCGTCGTTCTCGCTGTAACGCCCGGTCGGCAGCAGCATCTGCAATTCGACGCGGTGCATGAATACTGGACGTCCGTCCTTGACGATTGGGTCCCATTGGAGGTACGGCCCCAGGAGCAAGTCGCCCGCGC
Source organism: uncultured Verrucomicrobiae bacterium (assembly GCA_937927265.1). GTDB lineage: Bacteria > Verrucomicrobiota > Verrucomicrobiia > Palsa-1439 > Palsa-1439 > CALBCO01. The sequence goes on from CALBCO010000131.1 coordinate 17,046, forward strand.
CGCCGCTGCCAGCCGAAACCGGGAAGCCCGGATCGATGTCGAACGCCACCACCGGCAAAATCACATCCAACCCCCATTTGCCCCCCAGCAACACTTTCTGGTCGGATTGATAGAGGAACTGCGACAAACTCACCCAAGCATCAAGCCGGTTAACTGGGGCGTTATCGAACTCAGTTGCGTGATACCATTGCACATACTGCGCGAAATACACGCCCGGCCCCGCCGGCGGTCCGCCATCCAGAAAACTGGTAAACCCCAGATTCACTGCGGGAAGATCATACGCCCCCACCGCGCCCGCCAATAAGGTCACTGCCAACAACACCAGACTCAGTTTTTTCATTGTGTGTCCTTTCTCGCGCCCAACGCTCCCCTGCGCAGGAGCAATCTTAGTCTCTCAGCTTGCCGCCGAGGAACGCCTCGTACGACGCGAGGTCAAGCATCCCGTGCCCACAGAGGTTGAACAAAATCACCTTCTTCTTGCCTTCTTCGCGCGCCCGGATGGCCTCATCCACCACCGCCCGGATGGCGTGCGACGGCTCCGGCGCCGGCACGAGGCCTTCGGTCTGCGCAAACTGCACGGCTGCCTCAAACACTTTTGTCTGCGGGTACGACACCGCATCAATCAAATCGAGGTCATACAAATGGCTGACCAACGGCGCCATCCCGTGGTAGCG
>CALBCO010000132.1 GCA_937927265.1 uncultured Verrucomicrobiae bacterium
TCAAACTTCGCATACCCAGCGTGAACGCCCCGCTGATGTTCGTGATATACCTGCGACAAACAGGTCGCCAACTTTCCGCTGTTTGGCCCCGGGGCCGTCACCACGACCAACGGCCGGGAAGTCTCGATGTACGGATTACCGCCAAAACCATCGCCGCTCACGATCCGTTCCACATCCGTCGGGTAGCCGGCAATCGGCCCGTGCGTATAAACGGGGATACCGCGCCGTTCGAGTTTCACCTTGAACCCCATCGCCCCCGGTTGCCCCCTAAACCGCGTGATGACCACTGCCGCGATTTGCAACCCCCACTCGCGCAGATCATCAATCAACTTGAACGCATCGGCGTCGTAAGTAATCCCAAAATCCGCGCGCATCTTGCGACTCTCGATGTCCCCGGCATAGATGCAGAGGATGATCTCCGCCTTGTCCCGGAGTTGTTGCAGCAACCGCATCTTCACATTCGGGTCAAACCCGGGCAACACCCGCGCCGCGTGGAGGTCAAACACGATCTTGCCCCCGAATTCGAGGTACAACTTGTTGTCAAACCGGACGACCCGCTCCAGGATCGCCTTGGTCTGTTCGGCCAAGTAACGCTCGTTATCGAAGCACTGACTCATTGGATGCCCGCGTGGTAGGCTTGGAGTGATTTGACACCGGCATGGCCGGCGCGCTCGGCTTTGATGCCTTGGACGCTCGCCCACGCGGCGGCCAACGTCGTCATGTACGGGACTTTGTGTTTGATGGCGGTCTTGCGAATGTAGGAGTCGTCGGTGCGGCTGCGCTTGCCGGCCGGGGTGTTGATCACCAACTGGATTTCCTTGTTGGTGATGGCGTCGGTGATGTTCGGGCGGCCTTCGTGCTGTTTCTTGATGTAGCCGCTCGCAATGCCGTGCTCAGCGAGAAACTTCTGCGTGCCTTCCGTGGCCAGAATCTTGAAGCCAAGCTGGTCAAACTCTTGGGCAATCTTCACCAACAATTCGTTTTTCTCAACGGTCGTGATGAGGACGGTGCCGTCGGTCGGCAAGGCCGGTTTGGCGGCTTCCTCGGCTTTGAAGAACGCCATGCCAAAGGTGTCGGCCAAGCCTAACACCTCACCGGTGGAACGCATCTCCGGGCCAAGCACCGGGTCCACTTCGGGATACATGTTGAACGGGAATACCGATTCCTTGACGCCGTAGTGTTTCGGCGTCCGCGGTTTGAGATGCAGGTCTTTGAGTTTCGCGCCGAGCATCAACTGGGTGGCCGACCGCGCCATGCTGAAGCCGCAGACTTTTGACACAATCGGCACGGTGCGCGAAGCGCGCGGGTTGGCTTCGAGGACATAGACTTTGTCGTTCTCGATGGCATACTGGATATTCATCAGGCCAACGACCTTCAACTCACGCGCGATGCGGCGCGTGTATTCGTGGATGGTCTCGATGTGCTTCGGCGGGATGGTGACCGGCGGAATGACACACGCCGAGTCGCCGGAATGGATGCCGGCCAGCTCGATGTGTTCCATCACCGCCGGCACGAAAACGTCAGTGCCGTCGGAGAGGGCATCGGCTTCACATTCGAGCGCGTTTTGCAGGAAACGATCAATCAAGATCGGCCGGTCGGGCGTGACATCCACAGCGGCGGCGACGTATTCGCGCAACATCTGTTCGTCGAGCACGACTTCCATGCCGCGTCCGCCGAGCACGAACGACGGGCGCACCATCAACGGGTAGCCAATCTTGTTGGCGACGGCAATCGCTTCCTCAATGGTCGCGGCCATGCCGGACTCCGGCATCGGGATGCCGAGTTTGTCCATCATCTTGCGGAACAGGTCGCGGTCCTCAGCGGCCGCGATGGTCTCGACGCTTGTGCCGAGAATCTTCACGCCGGCCGCCTGCAATTCGGCGGCAATGTTCAGCGGTGTTTGGCCGCCAAACTGGCAGATGACGCCTTCGGGTTTTTCTTTCTCGTAGATCGCCAGCACGTCTTCGACGGTGAGCGGCTCGAAATAGAGTTTGTCGGATGTGTCGTAATCGGTGGAGACGGTTTCAGGGTTGCAGTTGACCATGATGGTTTCGTAGCCGAGTTCCTTCAACATGAAGGCGGCGTGACAGCAGCAGTAGTCGAACTCGATGCCTTGGCCGATCCGGTTCGGGCCGCCGCCGAGGATCATAACTTTGCGGCGGTTGCTGGACGGGGAAGCGTCCGGGGCATTGTACGTCGAGTAATAATACGCTGCGTTTTCCACGCCACTGACCGGGACGGCGTGCCAACCGGCCACGAGGCCAAGTTTCTTGCGTCGCTCGCGAATTTCTTTCTCCGGCAGGCCAAGGAGTTTGGCGAGATACTTGTCGGCGAAACCCTCTTTCTTCGCCTGAACGAGTAGTTGGTCCGGCAGTTGTTTGCCTTTATGCTTGAGGATTTGCTCTTCGAGTTCGACCAACTCCTTCATCTGCCGGATGAACCACGGCTTGATGTACGTGAGCCGGTACAGTTCGTCCACGTCTGCGCCTTTGCGAAGCGCCTCGTACATGATGAACTGCCGTTCGCTCGTCGGCTGACCGAGCAACGCCATCAATTCCGGCAAAGTCTTTTGGTTGAAATCCTTCGCAAACCCCAGTCCGTATAGGC
>CALBCO010000133.1 GCA_937927265.1 uncultured Verrucomicrobiae bacterium
TCCCTTCGTCCGTGTGGTACCGCAGTTGCACGTCCACGTCCGGGCTGGCCGCGCACAACGCTTCGATCGTGGCGGTCAAATCGCCCAACGGCGGCCGGTCCACGTGACTGAGCCGCATCGAAGCGGTGACTGCCGTGCCGCGACTGGGCTGGCTCCAGACCCGCAAGCGGCCGTCGCACATCTCGCAGGTCTGCCGCAACAACGCCAGGCCGAGACCGATTTTCTTGCGCCGACTTTTTTTCGTGGTCGTGCTGTCGCCGTTCAACACCCGTTGCAACGTCGCCGCGTCCATACCGTGCCCGTCGTCCCGCACGCGCAAAATCAACCGGTCGCGCCGCTGACTTTCGAGCACCGCGATTTGGACACACCGCGCCCCGGCGGCCAGCGAGTTCATCGCAATGTCCAGCAGGTGCAGTGACAGTTCTTCCATCATGCGGCGTCATTGCGTCAGTTATATTTCTTCAGGTCTTTCTTGATGAAGCTGGCAATCTTGTCTGGGGAGAGTTTGCCGTACACGTCATCGCCGACCGCGATGGCCGGCGCCAACGCGCACGCCCCGATGCAGCGTGCTTGATGGACGCTGAACAGTCCATCCTTGGTGGATTCGCCCTCGGCCACGCCGAGTTGTTGTTGCAATCGTTCGAAGATGAGTTTCGACCCGCGCACGTGGCAAGCTGTGCCGGTGCAAACCAATATTTGATGTTTGCCGCGCGGTTTGGTGGTGAACAGGTGATAAAACGTCACCACGCCATAGACTTGCGCAATTGGCAAGCGGAGTTTGCCGGCGATGTAACGCAACACGTCGGCGCCGAGGTAGCCGAACAATTGCTGGGCCGCGTGTAAAATTTGGATCAGCGCGGTGGGCTCATAGTGATACCGGTCGAGCGTCTCATCGAGCGACGCAAACCGCGGATCGCCGCTCGGATGCGGCGCCACAGCGGGTCGAGGTTGTTGAGGAATTGCGGTGCCATTCATCGGATGCCTGCCTCCCAAAGTTTGCCGGCCGCCTCGTAGGTGGTCAGCTTGGTGCTCAACAATACCAGTCCTTCCTCCTGCGCTTCCATCACAATTTGCGGGTCGGGTTTGCGGCCGCAAGTGATCAACACCGCCGGCACATCTTTCATGGCCGCTACGGAGACAACGTTGCGATGGGTCTGGATCGTCACCCACAACACACCGGGCCGGGCGTAAGCCAGCACGTCGCTCAACAAGTCCGAAATGTAGCAGCCGGTCAAGTTGGCGTCGTCCGTGTCAGTCAGCGGCTCCGCCTGCAAGAGGGGCAGGAGGGTTTTCAATTTGATTGGAGTTTGCGTATTCATGCTACCATTCTCGCTTTCTCTAACATGACTTCCGCGTGCAGATGCGTGCCGCGGCCCATTTCGGATTTGATTTCAAACACATCCGAGCAGCGTTTGATGTTGGGCAGGCCCATGCCGGCGCCAAAACCGAGTTCCCGCGCCAGCGGTCCCGCCGTGGACCAGCCTTCGCGGAGCGCGAGATCCACGTTCTCAATGCCGGGACCTTCATCAATGGCGTCAATCACTACTTTGTCCGGCAAAATCGTCGCCGTGATCTGGCCGCCAATGGTGTGAATGATGATGTTCGTTTCCGCCTCGTAAGCAATGATCGCAGCCCGCCGGCGCACGTCAGGATCAATCCCGCGTTCGCGCAAGACCTGGCGCATTCGCTGGCTAACTTTGCCGGCGCTGTCGAAGTCACCGGACTTGATCTGCGTTCGCACCACAACCCGGCGCGCTTTTTCATCGGCGGCCCGTTCGGCCATTAAGACGGCCTCATGCGCCACGGCCTCCTCCGCCCGACGTTCCAAATGATGCACCAGGCAATCTGTAATATCGCCGCGCGTGATGATTCCGACCAACTTGTCGCTGCCGTCCACCACGGGGAATCGGCCAAACCCGTATCGGTCAAACTCAGCCACTGCCCGAACCAAGGAATAATGGTCGCGTAACGTCACCGGATCGCGGGCCATCCAGCGTTCGGTCGGCTCGTTGATGTGGCCTTTGTCGAGGGCATTGATAATGTCCTCAATGGTGACGATCCCGAGCAAACACCCGTTCTGCGTGATTGGCACGCCGGAAAATCGGTGTGTTTTCATCAAATGCTGAATTGTCCGCATCGTGTCCGTCGGGCCTGCGGTGACCGGTTCCTTCGTCATTGCGTCGCGCACCCGCAACTCATAGACCAACACCTGAGCCACGGAAATGCGCCGTTTCTCTGTCGTGCCACTGCCAGCCAGCAGGGAAGAGGTTGGATTCATCGCGCGCCTGCTTGCCTCCCAAGTTCCGCGCCAAGGAGCCCCGCACCGAACAGTTCTTGTCTCACCCCGTTTGTGATCTTGTTATGCCCGATACAGGTGCTCCTGGCGCTGGATTGGCGGCATCTGCCTCCTCTGGGGCCGAACGCAAAAGAGAAACGCGCTTTCCCCTTTACCAGCCAAGTTCTTGCGTGGGTGGCCTTCGAGAGAAGCAACTCTGATGTTGGTTGACGGACGATACTCATTGCCCGCCCACGCCGTTAGCACTGGCCTTGCCATCTGGAGGGGATTGTTGCGAATCCTTCACAACTCCCCACCAGCCAGCAACATCGAATCTGATACCAAAAACCAGCGGAACCTCGGCATGGCGGGCTTGCTCGACAAATTGTCAATCGCCTCCACCGAACGCGACAGTTTGTCATGATGATTTATACCTTGAATCATTAACTCTCTTGGACGGTCCATCTTAGATGAACAGTTTTCGTGAGGCACAACGAACAGGCACCAGGGGCGGTTATCGGTTGGGAAAGCGGTGCTGCCGCACCGCACTCCAAGACGCTGGCGCGCAATAGAAAGTGCCCCGGAAAGGCCGAAGGGTTTTGGAGTGCGCCGCGCCAGTGGCGCTTTGGATGGACGAGCAAAGCTGTTGGCTCTCGTGCCAACGATCAGAGATTATCCGCTGGTATATCAAGCCACTTCCCGATAACTTCACGCATCATGGTGGCCGGAAAAAATATCCCCCTGACCATCTCGCCCGAGGAGTTGGCTCAATTGCCGATCCGCCGATTCGACGGCCATATCCAACTCATCCATACCGATCGCGACCTTGACCACGCGGCTGCCGACCTGCAACACGAGACCGTCATCGGTTTTGACACGGAAACACCCCCAACGTTTCGCAAAGGCCAATCCCATCTCCCCACCTTGGTTCAGATCGCCACGGGCAGGTCCGTCTATCTTTTCCAACTTAAACGCCTGCCCAATCCCGACCTGCTCCGCGCTGCCTTGGAAAAT
>CALBCO010000134.1 GCA_937927265.1 uncultured Verrucomicrobiae bacterium
GATGCGCTGGCCGACGGACTGCGAGTCTTGCTGTCGCGGCTGGGGATGAACTGCGTACTGTGTCGCGTCTCCCGCCCCGCCACCGTGTCCGCCCCACTCCACCTTTTCAACACCTCCTAGAAAAACCGGGGAATGTCCTTCTTGTCAGACGATGTTGACAGTTGTGCTGTTTTATGGCTATTATGTCTTTTAATGGCTGCCCAACATTCGCACAGAGGAGACTAGATATGAACAAATTGATCAAGTTCGCACTCATCGTCGTCGTGTTGGCCGGCATCGGTTCGGTCGTCTTGACGAACAAACTCGCCGGCACCAAACGCGCTCAGCAAGACGAAATCGCCAAGCTGGGCGGGGAGTTGAAAACCACGACCGACACCCTGACCAATACCAAACAACGACTCGAACAAACCTCCACCGCCCTCGCCCAAACCCAAGGCACTCTCGACAAAGCGAATGCAGATTTGCAAGCCACCCGTGTCACCCTCGGCCAGCGCGAACAAGAAATCCAAACGGTTAAAACCCAACTAACCGAAAAAGAAAAGGCCGCGGCTGAAGCCAAACAAAAAGCCGCCACCGCCGATCAAACCGTCGAGGAAATTCGTACGGTACTCAAAGAAGCCGGTTTTGAAGATGTAACCAACCTCGAAGAAGTGGGAAACAAACTCAAGGCCCAAGCCCAAGAAAAACAGGTTCTGGCCGCCCAATTGGAAAAACTGGCGGCCGAGAACGCTCGCCTCCAGCAACAGGCCACTAAAGTCGAAGCCGCTCCTGCTTTCCGCACCCCCGCCAACCTCCGCGGCCGTGTGGCATATGTGGACAACAAGTGGGACTTTGTAGTGCTGGACGTAGGCGCACGCGACGCTGTGCAGCCCAATACCATGTTCCTGATCTACCGCAACAGCAAACTCATCGGCAAAGCACAGATCGTGTCCGTAGCCCAAACAACTGCCATCGGCCAACTGCTCCCCGAGTTTGCCAAAGGCACCCCGCAGACTGGTGATTTCGTGGTGCATTGAGCGCGCCATGCGTTCGTGGTGGTATGTTGCGTTGCTGGTTGTGGGGAGCTGGTGTTTAGGATGTGCCACCCCCCACGAAGAAGCTGGTAGTTCCATCCCGTGGAATCGCCCCCAAAGCTGGGAAGGCACCGGGGGATTGGGCGGCCTACGTTCCCCCGGTAGCGCCGGGTACTGACCCGCGCTACACCAGCAACTCGGCAATCTGGACAGCGTTCAGGGCGGCCCCCTTCAACAACTGGTCGCCACTCACCCAAAAACACAGGCCGTTGTCCAAGGCACAATCCTTGCGAAGGCGCCCAACAGCACAATTGTACTTCTCCGCTTGATACAACGGCAACGGATATTCGCTTTTGGCGGGGTTATCAATCACATCAAGGCCAGGTGCCTGCTTCAATACTTCCCGTGCGGCTTCCACAGTGACTGGTTTCGCAAACTCGGCCGAAACTGCCACTGAATGCGCACGATACACAGGCACGCGGACACATGTCACACTCGCCCGGAAAGTCGGATGATGCATGATCTTGCGGCCTTCGTTCTCCATTTTCATCTCTTCCTTCGTGTAGCCGGTCGGCAGAAATGAATCCACCTGCGGCAACACGTTGAAAGCGATCTGGTGTGGGTATACTTCCTTGGTAACCGGTTGCCCCTTCACAATCTGATCCACCTGCCGCTCCAATTCGGCAATCGCCTTTGCGCCCGTGCCTGATACGGCTTGGTAGCTGGACGCAAAAATCCGCGTGCACCCAAAGGCCACGTGCAACGGATACAACGCCATCAAGGTGATCGCCGTGGTGCAATTCGGGTTGGCGATGATTCCCTTGTGCTGCTTCACGTCGTCCCCATTGATCTCCGGCACCACCAGCGGCACATTCGGGTCCATGCGGAAACAACTCGAATTGTCCACCACCACACACCCGGCTTTGACCGCCAGCGGGGCGAACTCCTTTGAAATGCTGCTGCCCGCGCTAAACAAAGCAAACTGCATTCCGTCAAAAGAGTCTTGGGTCAGCTCTTCCACCGTCACATCGCGGCCATGAAACTTGAGCTTCCGGCCTGCCGAACGCCTTGATGCAAGCAACTTCAGTTGGCCCACGGGAAAATTGCGTTTTTCCAGCGTCTGAATCATCTCAATGCCCACTGCTCCCGTCGCACCAACAACCGCCACATTATAGGTTTTGCTCATATGAATTGCTTTCTAAGTTTGGCTGCCCCGCTAGGACTCGAACCTAGACAAACTGATCCAGAGTCAGTTGTGCTACCATTACACCACGGGGCAACGGCGCGCACAGATTATGGTGGGCCGGTAGCAGTGTCAAGGCGCGCTAGTTTAAGCGCATCGGCATTAGGACGTATAGAAACGGTGCGTTGATCTTCAGCACACCAGGGCTTAGCTCGTCCGTTAATTCCAAAAAGACCTCATCCGCATCCAGATTGCGCAAAGGATCCATCAGGTACTGCGGATTAAACGCCACCGTCAGGTCTTTGCCCTTGTAGTTGATGCTCATCGTCTCTTTGGCTTCTCCCACGTCGGGGGTGGTCGCAGTGATGGTCAACGTGTTTTTCGTAAACCCCAGCCGGACAGATTGCGATTTCTCGCTCGCCAACAGCGATGCCCGATGTAGCGCGGCCAGCAACATCTCACGTTCCAGCACGATCCGTTCTTTGGACTCGGTGGGAATCACCTGCCGAAAGTTTGGGTATGTCCCCTCAACCAGCTTGGACGCCAACGTCGTTGCCCCCATCTCAAAGATGATTTGACTTTCGTTGATTGCAATGCCGACCTCCCCTTTGTCCGTCAGCAACCGCTGCAGCTCGGTCACAGCTTTCGTCGGCAGAATCAGTTCCGACTCGCTGCCTTTTGGCACTTCCAAGTCGCTCTCCACCAACGCTAAACGCCTCCCATCCGTTGCCACCACCGTCAGTTTATCCGCCTTGAAACTCATGAATACGCCGTTGAGCACATATCGTGTCTCGTCGGTAGACACTGCGTAAGCAGTTTTCTTGAATGCCTCTCGGAGGACTGCCTGCTCCAGTTTCAGTTTCTTGGCGCCGTCGGCTTGGGGAAACTTCGGAAATTCGTCTTCCGACAATCCCATGATCCGATAATAAGATGAGCTACACCGAATCGCCGCGGCGTTGTGGTCATTCACTTCAACTTCCAGTTCCGCCCCCGGCACCTCTTTGACGATGAGAAACAGTTTGCGCGCCGGTAAAGTGATAGCGCCAACTTTACTGATTTCTGCTTCAATCCTTGTCCGTACTGCGACATCCAAGTCTGTTGTTGTCAAGGTCAGCGCGTCATTCGTTGCTTGCATCAGCACGTTCGAGAGAATGGGTAAGGTCGTGCGCGCGCTCACCACGTTTTGCACCTGTTGCATCCCGTCAAGCAGCTTCTCTTTGGACACTTTGAACTTGGTTGGCATGTTTTTGTTTTCTACTCCGGTACCTGATTTAGAAAATAGTCGTCGTTGTCGTACGGCTGTGAATAACGAAAACAACTTCTGTTGTCAAGGATGCAGCAAGACTTTACAAAAACCCGGCCACCAAGTCTACGTGCGCGATTCAGTCACTAGCCGTCGTGAACAAACAAGCGTGCCGGACTTGCCGGGGCCCTATGCGGTCGATCTCCACAAGCTATTCACGGCTTATTAACGACGGAGACTTTGTTCGAGGTAAGACAAAGTTTGCCGGAGCCGTTGATCTTTGGCGATGCGTTGGTTGACCATCCGACAGGCATGCAGCACTGTGCCATGATCGCGACCGCCAAAAGACTCCCCAATGTCATTCAAAGACAGTCCTGTAAGCGTGCGGCTCAGATACATGGCTACTTGACGAGGAAAAGCCACATTTTGCGGCCGTCGCCGACTCGTCATGTCGGCCAACCGAATGTCAAAATGTTCGGCGACTTTGCGCTGGATCGCGTCCACCGTGATGGACCGTTTCGCTTCTTCGTGCAAGGCGTCACGCAGCAATGTCTCCAACGTATCCGTGTTCATCTCCTTGCCGGTCAGGGACGTGTATGAGGCCACCCGCACCAACGCGCCCTCCAAACGGCGGATGTTGGTGCGAATGCGTTCCGCCAGGAAAATCAGCACCGCGTCGGGAACCTTCACCTCCAACAAAGCCGCCTTTTTCCGAAGAATCGCAATCCTCGTCTCCAAGTCGGGCAATTGCAATTCGGTCACCAAACCCCATTCAAACCGGGAAACCAGGCGGTTTTCCAAATTGGCAATTTCCGCAGCGGGCCGGTCGCTGGAAAGCACAATCTGTTTGTGGGCGTCGAACAACGTGTTGAACGTGTGAAAAAACTCCTCCTGCATCCGTTCCTTGCCGGCCAAAAACTGAATATCGTCAATCAACAGCACATCCACCTGCCGGTATTTCTTGCGGAACTTGACCATGCTGCTGGTCTGGATCGCTTGGATAAAATCATTGGTGAACTGTTCGCTGGTGAGATAGCAAACCTTGGATGTTTTTGCTCGGTCGGTTACGGCATGCCCAATTGCCTGCATCAAATGAGTCTTCCCCAAGCCCACGCCGCCATAAATAAACAACGGATTGTACGCTTTGGCAGGCGACTGGGCGACCGCCAAAGCGGCCGCATGGGCAAAATTGTTGTTCGGTCCGACAATGAAAGCATCGAACGTGTACCGGGGATTCAACCGCCCTTCCAGTTCACTGCGCGCTGGCGCGGATGAAGTTAGTGACGGGGCGGCAACGGCGGGATCCACAGGACGGGCCGATTGGCCATCTATAACCAGTTTGATCTGGAGCGGCTCCGCAGAGGTGCGATTGACCGCCTCGCGGATCAACTGCAGAAAATTCTCCTGCAACCAAATCTGATAAAACTCATTGGCTACACCCAACACCAACTCGCCCTCCGCCAACTGGAGCGGCCGAATCGGCGCAATCCAGCGATTAAATAACTCGGGGTTTAAGGTTTTCTGGAGCGATTTGGTGGCACTTTTCCACATGGACTCAACAACATTTGTCATGGCAATAACCCTGTCGGCAATCTTTAGTTATTCACAACCTGTTCACAGTTTCCAACCCGGCTGACAACCACACGTTTCCCGCCGCAGGGAAGGCGCGGCCACGCATGCACAGTAGGCCCACAATCCACCTGCGCGCGCCCGTGACGTGCTCCGACCAACGACCCGGCACGCAATCGCCCAACCAACCGTGCTACCAGGCACAAAGCGCCAAAGAAGGTGACACGACAAAATCCATAATTCTCGTGGAGGCTCCCGTCATTTCCATCAAACAAACCCTGTACAGCCACCCGCTTGTTGACAACTTATTCACAACTCTCATTGGCTCTCGCCTTCGCCTTTGGCGCGACGGAGCGTAGCGAGTTCGGCCGGCTGCTGCAAGAAAAAAAGAAATTTTCCGGAAAAATTTTTCGTCACCCAAAAATTTCGCGCCACCGCCGACACAAAACCACCCCCCGGCTGGCTCCTCCTGCCTCGCGTCACCACCGGTGAGCCCGTCCCACCAACTGCCGGACGGTGGTCCTGTTGCCTGCCAAATACCGCTCCAAGCCTTTCTTCATTTCAACAAAGATGTCAGGGTACACGAACCAAGCAGTACCCACTTGCACCGCACTGGCGCCGGCCAACAAATACTCGATGACATCCTGCCAAGTGGAAATGCCACCGATGCCGATGATTGGTACCCGACGGCTCCGACACTCCGGTATTTTGGCGAAACAATCCCACACCATGCACAGCCCCACCGGCTTGACGGCAGGACCGGAGAGACCGGCAGCAACGTTGGCGAAGTATGGGCGCTGCGTTCGCAGATCAATCGCGACGCCGCGCAAGGTGTTGATCATCGAAAGCGCATCCGTCCCTCCCGCAATTGCGGCTTCGGCGGCTACAGTGATGTCGGTAATGTTGGGCGTCAGCTTGGTGATGATCAACGCGCGGCCGGCCGGTCGTTTCACCGTGCGGACGATTTTCTCGATGGCCACCGGGTCAACCCCAAAACTCACGCCCCCTTCTTTGATGTTCGGACACGAGACGTTGATCTCCAGCCCGGCGATGTCCGGCGCGCCGGCGACGAGCCGCCCGGCCAACTCGCCATACTCCTCCACTGTGTTGGCCGAGATGTTGACGATCACCGGCAGTTTGTACTGCCGGAGTTTCGGCCAATCCTCGCTCAGAAACCGGGCGACACCTTTGTTTTGCAAGCCGATGGAATTGAGCAGACCGGCCCGGGTTTCGATGATGCGCGGTTCGGGATTGCCTTGCCGCGGCGCGAGGGTCACGCCCTTGGTGACAAACGCCCCCAGTGCCGCCACCGTGGCTTGGCTGCCGCCAAGACCAGCCAGTTCGTCCGCGCTACCAGAGGTACCCGACGCGGTTAGCAGCGGGCTGCGCAGCCGCAGCCGGCCCACTTGGGTTGCGAGTTTGGTTTCCATACAATCTCCTCCGCATCAAACAACGGCCCTTCCCGGCAGACGCGCGCGTAATCCTCGCTGCCGTCCGCGTGCCGCACTTTCTGCACGCACGAGAAACAGACGCCGAAGCCGCACCCCATGCGTTTCTCCAGCAATACCTTCAACGGGAGCCCGGCCGCGCGGCAAATGCCGGTCATCACTTCCATCATCCGATGGGGACCGCAGGTGATCGCCATTGCCTGGGGCACAGGGCGTTCTCGAAGAAACCGCCGGTACTGTTCCGGCACCAAGCCTTGGTGGAGATTCGCCGCCGGCAAGCCGCGTACTCGCCGCGGTCGAGCCATGTCGCACGACAGAAAAATGTCTGCTGGCTTCACTCCGGCGGCGAGCAGATCGTCGAGATACACATATGCTGCGCGGGGGGACTCGCCAAAAGTGACGGCGAGTTCGTCTTGCAAACGCAAGCTCGCCAGCGTGGCAATGCCGAGAAACACCTTGACCGGGAACGCATAAAATCGCAGTGCCTCGACCAACGTAATCAGCGGCGCCATCCCCACCCCCCCGCCGATGATGTGAACTTCCTCCACGCCGGCCGCACGGAGTGGCCGGACATCAAATGGTTGGCCTAGTGGACCGAGCATGTGGACCCGGTCGCCACGGTTGAGTTTGGTCATCAGGTTCGTGCCCAACCCTTCCGGCAACACTTTGTACAGCAGGTCAAAGTGATCGGGTGCCGGCGGGTGCAACGTCAACGCCAGCGATGGCGGCAAAGCCAGCCGTTTCAGGTAATCGGCTGGGAAGTGCGGATGAAAATCCCGGCAGATGCCGAACGGGCGTTTCAGCATCGGCCGCGGCGTCCAGTCCACCGGGCCGCGGTTCACCGTGCGCGCCCCGAAGGGGAACCGTTCCGGCAAAGTGTCCATCATGAAGAACTGGGGCGGCACAAGCCCGCTCAACTCCGGCGCGCGAAACACGAGCCGATAATGCGATCGGTCCTCGGTCGGCCTGTTGCTCAGCACCTCCGCGTGAAACGTAGCGACGGTGGTGGTCCGTGGCCTTAGGGGGCCGGCCAGTTCTTCCAGCGACGTGAACAGGGCGCGGGGATACCGGTCGGCAAGCTGCGGCGTGCGCAGCCGGTGCATAACGGCGGCGGTGGCGGCAACAACAACAGCGAGGTGCAGGAACCGGTCGCGGTCTTGCCGGGCGATCCTCTGAAACTTCGCCACCGGTGTGTCCGGGGTGAAGAAGCTGATCCGCCGTCGGCCCTGCCGTGCCACGTGGCCGTCGAGCGTCCACCCGTCGCGCGCCAGAAGCTGGGCGATGGTTGCGTTGAGGTTCACCGAGGCTAAGAATGGCAAATTGGTCGGGTTGTGTCTATATTTTCACAGAGCCAAGGCCCATGAAGCCGACCCTGCAAAAACATCTCGAATACGCTTGTGGTTACTTGGAACTGAAAATGTACGAGGATGCCGTGCGCGAAGCGGATGTCGTTCTGGCCGAGGAACCGAACCACGCGCCGGCAATGGCGGCGAAATCCGCCGCGCTGTGGCAGGCCAACCGCCTGCAGGAAGCCGAGCCGTGCCTGGCCAAGCTTGCCGAGTTGTACCCGCGCGAGCCCGGTCTGTGGATCAATCTTGCCTACATCCGCCGTCGAACACAGTCGCTTGACGCGGCCATCGAAACGTTGCAGCATGCGTTCACTGCCAACCCGCGCGATGCCTTGGCGCATTTCAACATGGCTTGTTACCGGGCCGTGCAGAACCGCCCGGCTGAAGCGTTGGCGTTGTTGCGCGCTGCCGTCCGTCTCGATCCGCAACTGAAGAAAGTCGCGCGTGCCGAGCCGGACCTGACCCCGTTGCGGGAACTGCCGGAATTCCTTCACCTGCTGGGATAAACTCGGTTTGTGCAGATTCTCAATCCGCCAGCCCCGTGTCCCCGCAGCTCGCCGATATCTCTCTTACGTGCAACATATGTTGCCCGTAACAAACACATTGCCGGGCGCGTGCGAAGGGAAGATGGACTCAGCGTTCGTAGAGACTTGGATTCAACGGCGTCTTGATGATCTCGCCCACCACCGCCCCCGGACACCAATTGTGCCAATCGCGTTCCTGGTTTTTGTTTCGCGGTTGGGCCAAGCGCATGTCCACGTCCATGTAAATGACAGTCATCACCCGTCGCGGCCGATCACTGGTGTTGGGACCAGCCCGGTGAAACGTCCAGCCATAGTGGAAACTCACCTCGCCAAGATCGAACGGCGTCTCGTCCTGGGGGAGTTGTTTGTCAAGCAACAGCTTGCTGATTTTCTTTTCGCTCTCGTCGCTGATTTCCAGGTCGCGGCCCGTGGTCAGGCAGTGGCTGCCCACGCTGAACGCGAGCGGTCCCATCGCCAGTGGTGTGGCCTGCAACGGCACCCAGACGGTGCAGCATTTGGCCGTCGCCAACGGCCAGTATTGTTGGTCGGCATGCCACGGCGTGAGACCCCCGCTCGGTTCCTTGTACAGCGCTTGATCGTGATAGAGCCGGACGCCGCGCGTGCCCATCAACTCCGCCGCCAACCGCGCCAGCCGACGGCTGAACACAAACTCTTTCACCACGGCACTGTGCCGCCAGAGGTTGATCACTTGTAGAAACGCCTTCTCGTACGTGGTGCGCTCGTGCATGGGCTTGGTCTGGGGATTAAGCTTGAGCACCAGTTCAGTGATTTCCCGGCCGTAGTAGTCCAACGTGGCCGCATCGAAAACATTTTTGAGTTTGATATAGCCGTCGCGTTGGAAGCGGCTGATTTGATCCGGCGTGACTTGATAAGGGGTGTCGAGGTTCATGGTTGAAAAGAAAGCACGCCAGCCCGCGGGGCGCAACTGTCACTTCAACTGGGCGTGGAACTCTTGCAGCGAGTGCACCTTCAACCCCCGGTCGCGCAACGTCTTGATGCCGAGCGCCGCTGCCTTGGCGCTGGCCAGCGTCGTCATGATCGAGATGCGGTGCAGCACGGCGGCGGTGCGGATTTTCACTTCGTCGGCGCGTGGTGACTGGCCGCTGGGGGTGTTGATGACCATGGCGATTTCGCCGTTTTTGATCAGGTCGAGGATGTTGGGTCGGCCTTCCTGTACCTTGAACAACAATTGCACAGGCAGTCCAGCGGCCTGTAACACCTTGGCAGTGCCGTTGGTGGCACAGAGCGTGAACCCCAGCTCCACGAGTTGCCGGGCGATGGGGACGACCTTCACCTTGTCAGAATCGCGAACGCTGATGAACACTTTACCGGACGCCGGCAACGGTGGTTGGGCGGCCATCTGTGATTTTGCATAAGCCATTCCCCAATCGCGTCCCAGACCCATGACTTCGCCCGTGCTCCGCATCTCCGGGCCGAGCAAAATATCCTGCCCGGGGAACTTGCTGAAGGAGAACACCGATTCTTTGACCGAAAAGTGTTTCGGCCAGATCTCCTCGGTGAACCCCAGGTCAGTGAGTTTTTTGCCGGTCATGACTTTCGCGGCGAGCTTCGCCAGCGGCCGGCCAATCGCCTTGCTCACAAACGGCACCGTCCGCGACGCGCGCGGGTTTACTTCCAACACCCAGACATGCTTGCCCTTGACGGCAAACTGTACGTTCATCAAACCGGCCACCTGTAGTTCACGGGACATTGTATGTGTGTATTGGCGCATCGTCTCAATCACATCTTTGTCCAGCGAATGGGGTGGCAACACCATCGCGGCGTCGCCGGAATGGCAACCGGCAAACTCAATATGTTCCAAAAATCCGCCGATGACGATCGTGTTGCCGCCGACACCGATGTCGGCAACCGCATCCACATCCACTTCAATGGCTTCTTCGAGGAATTTGTCCACCAACACCGGTCGCTCCGGTGATGCCTCGACTGCGTGGCGCATGTAATACCGAAGTTCGTCGTCGGAATAGACAATCTGCATCGCCCGGCCGCCGAGCACGAATGACGGCCGCACCAATACGGGGTAACCAATGTTTTTCGCTGCCGCGAGCGCCTCTTCCTCGTTGGTCGCCAGCCCGTTCGGCGGCTGCGGAATTTTCAGCCGGTCGAGCATGGCCGCGAACAGTTTCCGGTCTTCAGCAATCTCGATGTTCTGCGGCGAAGTGCCGATGATGTTGACGCCGTTTTTTTGGAGGCCCAGGGCGAGATTCAAAGGCGTCTGCCCGCCGAATTGGGCAATTGCGCCCCAACAATTCTCGCGTTCGTAAATGTGCAGCACATCCTCCAACGTCAACGGCTCAAAAAACAGTTTGTCCGACGTGTCGTAGTCGGTCGAAACGGTCTCCGGGTTGGAGTTGACCATGATCGTCTCGAACCCGAGTTCCTTCAACGCAAACGCCGCGTGGACGCAGCAGTAATCAAACTCAATCCCTTGGCCGATCCGGTTCGGCCCGCCGCCCAAGATCATTACCTTTTTCGCGTCCGTTTTCCGGATTTCGTCGTCGTCGGTATCGTAGGTCGAATAGTAATAAGGCGTGTACGCCTCAAACTCCGCCGCGCACGTGTCCACCAGCCGGTAACTCGGCACCAGGCCGATTTTCTTTCGCAAGGCGCGGACTTCGTCCTCCGTGGACCCGACCAATGCGGCAATCTGCCGGTCGGAGAACCCGAACGACTTGGCTTGGGCAAGCAGTGATTTGCCGTAAGACATTGTCACCCACCCTAGCGAAACCAATTGGCTCTGACAAGCCGGGGGGTGCGGTTTCAGCATCGCGTGGCGCCGATTTTCCGTGCGGATGCCTTGTCGAAGACAGGGCCGACGGCCCACCCACCGGTGGCTGAGGGCCGCACGCTTCTATCCCTCACGAGCGTTGAGCGCTTCGGTCAGTTTTCGGACGGCTGTCGCCAACTGTGTCGCCGTGGGCAGGCGTCGCCTGCCGTCTGCGGTCACGTGAAAAATATCAAGCACCACGTTGTCAGCGCGCGTGTAAATATCGGCTTGGGCGATATGCAGACCGCTCGCCGCCAACACCCCGGCAACCTTGGCCAACAGTCCCGGCCGATCCCAGGTGCATAACGCCAACTCGGTCACTCCTCGTTCTGGGACGGGCCGCCATTGCACCGCCGGGGTTGTGCCCGGTTGGTCCGGTTCATCCAGCAAAGCGAAAAACTGGTGAATGGTTTCGAGGTGCCACAACAGCGCCACGCCGTCGGTCTGTTGCCAGTACCGGGCGGGCATGGTGGCAAAATGCACGTCCAGTTCTTCCGGGCTAACCAGTTTGCTGAGTTGTTGGGAAGCCGTTTCGTACAAGCGCGCACGATGGGCTTTCCACGCCCGGCTCGCGAGGGCCGCCTGACGCTCGACTTGGGAATCCACGGTTTTTTCTTTTGAACTTGATGTTTTCTTGTTCATTTCAACCTCGCTCACGGCGGCTCGTTGTGCAGCTGCGTTCCCCCGTGGCGCGGGTGGCGGTGCCACTCCTCTTTGTGGCCCAAGCCCAGCCGGTTGTCAATCAGTCGCATCCAATCCGGCGCGGCTTGCCACAACACGGTTTTCGCCAACGCGCCGGTCAACGCCACGTCGCCCGTCAGCAAAAACGGGAACCGCGCCGTGTACAACTCCCAACCCCGCGTCCGGGCCGCCCCGTTGAGTTGACGGACGGCACCGTGCCACTGAATCCCGGTGATCTCGTGCCATTCCTGACGATCGGTTTGCACCGTGCCCGCCGCGCGGCCGGTGGCCACCAACGCCTGCCCATGACGGCTGGCCGGGTCGCTGACGAAATAGAGATTCAGCTCCGCATCCACGGCATAAAACACGGCCGCTGCATGCGCGCCCGCCGCGTCATGGACCGCCAATGTCGTCACCCGTTGATCTTGCAAATACGCGAGCAACCGTTCATGGATACCCTTCTGCACGCGGTTATTCTACTGCCTCCGTCGTTGTTTCGCCCCTGTCACACCGCGCGCCGAGCCGGTGTTACGGGCGCGAGCCGCGTTGGCTGGTGGCGCGTTTTTTCGGGTTGTTCAAGCGCCACTTCTCTTCGCCCTGCGGCAGGGCATGGCCGGGGCGCGGAGTCTCGTCCGCGGCCGGCGGGGTGGGCTTCCAATTCTGTTTGTCCCACCAACTGAACGGACGATCAATTTTGGACTTTGGATTTTCCATTTTGGCTTAGTCATTCCGCCGGCGAAAAGTTTTTATCGAAGCAACGATCATGGTGAAAATCGCATCAGTTTCCTACAACAAGAGGGCGGCTCGTTCCTCTGTCACCAACTTAGACTCGACCGACATCTCCAGCCAATACATCATTCCACGCACTTGCTCGCGCCCAGCCCCGGCCGTCAATCAGCGAATCCCGACCTTTTTGAACGTGTGGTTGACTTCGCGGAAGTGAATGCTGATGTCGAACAACTTCTCAATCTCCGCGGGCGGCACCTTGGCGGTTAACTCAGCATCGGCGAGCAGAAAGTCTTTGAACGTCTTGCCGGGGGTCTTCCAAGTGGCCATGGCGTTGCGTTGCACGATGGCGTACGCTTGCTCGCGCGTCAGCCCCTTCTTCGTCAACGCCAAAAGCACCGCCTGCGAGAACGTCAGTCCTTTACTCAACTCGATGTTGGCCCGCATCCGGTCGGGATAGACGAGCAGTTTGTCCACGATATCGGTCAACTTCACCAACATGTAATCGAGCAACGTGGTGGAATCCGGCAGGATCACCCGTTCAACGCTGCTGTGGCTGATGTCGCGTTCGTGCCAGAGGGCGACGTTTTCCATCGCGGCCAAGGCGTTCCCCCGCAACACGCGCGCCAGCCCGCAGAGTCGTTCGCAGGTGATCGGGTTGCGCTTGTGCGGCATGGCGCTGCTGCCTTTTTGGCCGGGCGCGAAAAACTCCTCCGCTTCGAGCACCTCGGTGCGCTGGAGATGGCGGAACTCCTGCGCCCACCGCTCAATCGAACACGCCACCAATGCCAATGCCGCCGCGTATTCCGCGTGCCGGTCGCGTTGCAACACCTGCGTCGAAATCCGGGCGGGCTTCAGGCCCAGTTTCCGGCACACATACGCCTCCACCGCTGGCGACAAATGCGCGTGCGTGCCGACCGCGCCGCTGATCTTGCCGACGGCAATGATTTCGCGGGCGCGTTCCAACCGGGCCAGTGCCCGGCCGAACTCGTCGTACATCAATGCCATCTTCAGCCCGAACGTCGTTGGCTCGGCGTGGACGCCGTGCGTGCGGCCCATGCAGGGCGTGAACTTGTATTTCTTTGCCTTCCGGGCCACGACTTTCCGCAACGCCTTCACATCGGCAATGAGAATGTCCGCCGCCTGCATCATTTGGTAGGCCAGCGCCGTATCGCCGACATCCGACGAGGTTAACCCTTCGTGGATATGGCGGGAGGCGGGGCCGACGTTCTCGGCCACGCATTGGAGAAACGCGATCACATCGTGGTTGGTGACCTTCTCGATCTCGTTGATTCGCTCGACGCTGAATTTCGCCCGGTTTTTGATGGTGGCGAGGTCTTCGGGTGGGATCTTCCGCGCCTCGCAGGCGAGGATTTCGATGTCCAACCAGATTTTGAATTTATTTTCGTCGGTCCAGATGGACCGCATGGCTTCACGACTGTAGCGACGGATCATGGTGTCGGGGTGATGAGTTTAAGTTTCTGTTTGGCGTCTTTGCCGACTTTGGTTTTGGCCCAACGCTGGGCGAGGTGCTCCAGCAGTTGCCGCCCCAACGCGGCGCCGGGGCCGGTCGCCTCGGCAAAGTGAAAGGCCACGTAGTACAAATCTTCCGGTGTGAGACATTTTTCTTGGATCAGCCGGTCGGCCAGCTTGAATCCTTTGTCTAACAACGCTTGGAACCCCCGCAACGCGTGGTCCTCAGCCCGCAAATGCAGCGCGAGGTCATGGGGTGATTGTTTCAGATTGCAGACGCTGAGTTCGTACCGCGCCTCGTGATCGAAGGCTTCGCTGCCGGTCAGTTTGCGGAGACATTCGACGGCTTTAGCCCACTGGCCAGCCTTCTTGAACTCCAACCCGGCTTCGCGCCAGACGTTGTCGGCGACCGCCGGGTTGATGTTGCGCAGAAAATAAAGCAACGCCTCCGCGCGCGGTTCGCCCTTCGCCAGCTCACGCTTGGCCAGCGCGGCGAACTTCTTGACGGTTTTCGGGTCCACCGTCTCGCTGTGGGGTTTGAGAATCTTCGCCAACCGCCACGCCGGATCGGCGCGACGTTCGCGGGCGAGGGCGTCGAGCAAGAGTGGGGCGGCGCCCTTGTGCCGGGCAAGCGCCCCGGCCGCAATGTCGCTGACCTGCGGATCGTCATGCGCCAACAACGTCAACAACAATTCATTGGCGGCAGGCGAGTCGGTCGCCGCCAACCGGCGCGCGGCCCATGCGCGAACCGCGGCATGTTTGCCCTTCAAGAGCCTCCGCCACTGCATGTCAAACGCGGCCGGCAGCGGCAGTTTTTCGATGATGTCGAGGCTGGGTTGAACGACGTTGGCGAACTCCTCGTCGTCAAGATACTGGACCAGTTGCCGGGCCAATGCGGCGGCGGCCGCGCCGGTGTGTTCGAGGCCGCGCAGGGCTTGGAGCGCGCTGCGGCGGATGTAGGGAAGCGCCCGCGGGCCGGCAAACTGGAGCAACACCGGCCGCGCTTCGGGCCGGCCGAGGTGGCCGAGCAGCAGCAGACAGGAAGTGATCACCCGGTCGTTCTTCTTCACCCGGGCGCTTTTCATAAATTTGACAACCAATTTGTGCAAAGCGGCGCGCTCGGCCGGCGTGGCGTCGCCAATATGGCGGCGGACAGCCTGACAGGCTTCTTTGACCAACTCAAAATCGGAGTCGAACAATTGCTCCAACAACAGCCCGAACGCTTTGGGACGGTGGATGCGGGCGAGGATGTCGAGCAGGACTTGTTTTTGTTGCGGGGTGGCGTTCGCGAACCGTTGTTGCAACTCGGCCACGCTGTCGCCGCCGGCGCGGGCGATGATGGCGGCAGCGCGGAGTTTGGTTTCCATATCCGGCGCGTCCAGCAGGGGCAACACGTAAGAGACAGCCGCTGGGCTGCCGATGGCTTCCAACGCTTCCAACACATACCGCGTGAGGAGCTGGTTGGCGTCTTTGAGTGTTTCGCCGAGATGCTGGACGATGGCCGGGTCTTTCGGCTTGAGTTCGGTGAGCACCATGGCCGCCGCGCACCGCCGCATCCCGTCGGGGCTTTGCAACAGGGCGCAGATTCGTTCGATGGTCCGCTCCATGACGGCGCGGAAACTACCAGAACCCGCCGGCCGACGCAACACCCGCCCGTGACCGTGTCCGTAGGGACGGACCGCCGGGCCGTCTGCCGCCGCAAGGAAACGTCTCAGCGCGCCCGGCGGTCGCGCCCTCCCCACTTTTGGAGTGCGCCGCGTCTCGCTCAGACGGGCGGGACGCCCATCCCACCGTGGGATGGCCCTCTGGGCCGTCCGCTGGCCTTAGGAAAACATCGCGGTGCTTTGCATGAGCTGGCGGTTCGGACTGGCTAACATTCGGATTGCGCAGATCGGATTGCGCAGACAGGAATGTCTGCGCCACTCTCTGCACCACTCTCCCAAAACAACGCGGGCGCGGTGTCGCCACCACGCCCGCATTGCGAGAGTTCTCACCTACCGGCGACGCCGCAACACCACCGCCGTGATCGCCAACGCAAACCCCACCAGCGTCATCGCGCTCGGCTCAGGAATCACTTCGAGATACCCGAAGTCCTCATTGCCGGTCTTGTTGAACGTCACGTACCAGTTGCCCGGCAACGACCCGCCATTCCATTGCACCGTGTCGAAGTCGCCGAACGCCGCGTAGCCGCTCAAGACCACCAGGTTCGTCAGCTTGTCGAACAACGCTGGCGTGTACCCGAAGTTCACTTGCAACGTGCCGCCCAAGTTGACCGTGCCGTCCACCGTCAACACATCGCCCACATGGTTGCCCGTCCAGTCCAGCACCCATTCGGTGCCGCTGTTGAACGTCACGTCACCGGTCACAGTGGCGGCGCCCGGACTGTTGCCGATGTCCAGCACCGC
>CALBCO010000135.1 GCA_937927265.1 uncultured Verrucomicrobiae bacterium
CGCACCTCGCCCCGCTTAGGCCCGATCGTGGGCCGCAAACACCAAAAACTAAAAATCAAGGGCACCACGTTGTTCCCGACCACCCTGCAAGCGGTGTTGGACGAGACGCCGGGCGTGGACGTCTACGTGATCGTAGCCCGCACGGCCGC
Organism: uncultured Verrucomicrobiae bacterium; assembly: GCA_937927265.1. Taxonomy (GTDB): domain Bacteria; phylum Verrucomicrobiota; class Verrucomicrobiia; order Palsa-1439; family Palsa-1439; genus CALBCO01. The sequence goes on from CALBCO010000135.1 coordinate 150, forward strand.
GGATGGCACGGACATGGTGGAAGTGCTCGTGGACGGACCGGTCAAGTTGCCAGATTTGCGCGATTTTTTTCGGAGCCGCACGAAAATCGTCCCCCGACTCCGGCACGCCCCGCGCGCGGAAATCGAGGCGCTCCAACTGCCGGTGCACGCCCGCAAACGGCGCACGTTCGTGGACCTCCGGTGAAACCCTGCGTCCTCATCCCCTGCTACAACCACGGCGCGACCGTTGGCGAGGTTGCGCGCGGTGCGTCGGCGCATTGCCCGGTGATCGTGGTGGATGATGGTTCGGCACCGCCGGTCTCGGTGCCGGCGGGCGTGGAATTGCTTCGGTTCGAGCAAAACCGAGGCAAGGCGGCGGCGCTGCGGGCCGGGTTCGACCACGCAGCGGCCGCCGGCTACACGCACGCAATCACAATGGACGCCGACGCGCAACACTCACCGGATGATTTGCCGAAATTCCTCACCGCGCTCGCGCGGCAGCCGGATGCGCTGCTGGTGGGGGTGCGCGATTTCATCGCGGCCGGGGCGCCTGACCGGCGGCGACGGGCCAATGCGGTGTCGAATTTCTGGTTTCGGGTGGCGACCGGCATTCAGTTGGGCGACACGCAATGTGGGTTCCGCTGTTACCCGTTGGCCTTGACCCGGCAACTACGCGTGCGGACCCAACGGTATGCGTTCGAGTTGGAGATCATGGTACGCGCGGTGTGGGCGGGCGCGCCGGTGGTCGCTGTGCCGGTCAGTTGCACATACCGGCCTGAACAAATCCAGCAGTCGCATTACCGGCCCGTGGTAGACACGTTGCGGATTAGCCGGCTGAATGCCCGGTTGGTCTGGCAATCGTGGCTGGTGCCGGCGCCGGTCCGCCGCGCGTGGTCGCTCGGTCAACACTTGAGTTTGCGGCAGGTACTGCGCGAGTTTTTCAGCGATCACGCGCACGAGCCGGGCCGCGTCGCGGCGGCGGTCGGATTGGGATTGTTTTGCGGCATCGCGCCGATTTGGGGCTACCAGATGTTGGTCGCTGCGGTACTCGCCCACCGGCTGCGCCTGAACAAGGCCATCGCGCTGCTCGCCAGCAACATTTCCATCCCGCCGTTCGCCCCGTTCATTCTCTACGGTGGCCTTGCGCTCGGTCACTGGTTGTTCACGGGGCAGATGTTGGATTTTGAGTGGCGGGCGATGACGTGGACCCGCGCGGCGGAATATCTTGGCCACTGGTTTGTCGGCAGTCTGATGCTCGGTGTGTTGGTGGCGGCGGTAGGCGCAACGGTCACGTATGCCGTCGCGCGCGTGGTTCGGCAATGAACTACGAGCGGTTTTATCTCTGGCTTGTGGCCCGCCGCCGGTGGGTGTTGCTCACCGCAGCGCTCATCAGCGTGGCCAGCGTGCTCGTCGCCCGCCGCCTCCAACTCGACGAAGACATCCTGGCCATCATGCCGCACCGCGACCCGGTGGTGGACGATTTCCAGTACGCCCTGAAAAAGTTTCGCCAGATTGACCGCGTGTATTTCGACGTGGACCACATCGCCGCCGCTGATGCGTTATACGCCCGACTGGCCACGAACCCGGCGATGGCGCGGATCACCTACCGGGTGGACAGCGATCCATCCGCGCTGACGGGGTTTCTGACCGGCGCGTTGCCGGTGTTGTTCACCGAGGCCGACGCCGCGGCGCTCGCGGAACAAATCCAACCGACCAAAGTCCGCGATTATCTCGACGCAATGCGCCGCAAACTGGCGGGGCCGGAGGGCATGGCGTTGAAAGACCTCGTGGCGGCCGACCCGATTGGACAAACGGTGTTGGTTGGCGCGAAGTTGCGGCCGTTGCAGACCGGACTGGGCGAGATGCGCGTGGAAGAGGGGCGGGTGACGAGCGCCGACGGCCGGCACGTATTGCTGGTGGCCGAACCGAAGTTCCCAACCGGTGCGGACGCGCGGAGCCGGCAACTGGTGGCCGACGTGCTCGCGGCGGCCGCGGCTGTGCAACGCGAGTTTCCCGGCGCGCGCGTGGCGGTCACCGGCGGTCACCGGATGGCGGTGGAGAACGCGACCTTGTTGCAAACCGATGCGGCCCGCTGCACGACAGCCGGCGTGTTGGCGATGGCGGCGCTGTGTTTGACGGCGTTCCGCCGGCGCTGGCTGGCGGGCGTGACGTTCTTGCCGTCGGTGTTCGGGCTGATCGTGGCGCTGGCAGCGGTAACGTTGGGAACGGACCGCTTATCAGCGATGGCGATGGGGTTCGCGTCGGTGGCGATTGGGGTGACGGCCGATTATGCGATTTACGTTGTGTACCATCTCGACGCCGCGGCCGGCTTGGATCGCCGGGCGGTGGGACGGCATTTGGGCCGGTTGGTGTTGCCGATCACGGCGGGCGCGTTGACGAGCGTGGCGGCGTTTGCGGTGATGGCGCTGTCGCCGTTGCGCGGCTACCAACAAATCGGCGTGTTCGGCGTGATCGGTGTCATCGTGTCGGCGGCGGCGGCACTGATATTCTTGCCCTTGCTCGTGCCGGTGCCGCACGCGAGCGAACATCGGACGTTGTGGCTGACGCGTGGGCTGGACGGTTTTTTCGTGTGGCGCGAACGGTGGCTGGCGTGGTTGTTGACGGCGGCCGCGGTGGTGACGGTGGTGATGGCAATGGGGTTGCCGCGGCTGCGGTTTGAAGGAAATCTCGACCGTCTGAATGGGATCACCGCCGCGGCACAGGCCGACGAGGAATTGATCCGGGCGAACTGGGGCGAGGCGTTGGGCATGACGTTGGTCGTCGCGCGCGGCGCGACGTTGGAAGAGGCGTTGGCGCGGAATGACGCGCTGGCCGGTCAACTGGCCGGCGAGCCGAATGTGATCGCGGTGCATTCGCTGGCCGCGGTTTGTCCGGCACGCGCGACGCAGGAGGCGAACTACTGTCGGTGGCAGGCGTTTTGGACGGCGGAACGCCGGGAGGAATTGCGCGCGACGTTGGCCGTGGTAGGTCGGGAACTTGGTTTCCGCGCGGAGGCATTCGCGCCGTTCTGGGAACGGTTGGACGCCGCGCCCGAGTGGATCAGCCCGGCGACGTTTGCGCACACGCCGCTCGCCCCGGCCATCACCGAGCGGGTGATAGAGGGCGCGGCCGACACGGCAGTGGCGACGTTGGTGAAGTTGGCCGACCGCACGCAGGCGGACCGGCTGCGGGAGCGTTGGCCGGACGTGTTGGTGCTCGACAAGGTGGCATTGACCGCGCACATCGCCGCGCTGGCCCGGCAGGGGTTGGGCGTGTTCGCGGTCGCGGCGACGGTGTTGGTGGCGGCCATTCTGTATGTCGCACTGGGCTCGCTGGCGATGGTCGCGGCCACGCTGCTGCCGCTGGCGGTCGGGCTGGTGTGGACGTTGGGCGGCATGGCGTGGCTGGGGTTGCCGGTGGATTTGATGAACAGCATCTTTGTCATTTTCATCATCGGCATCGGCGAGGATTACAGCGTGTTTTTGGTGACGAGCCGGCTCGATGAATGGCGCGGGCATCCGCGCCGGTTGGGTGCGTCGAGCGCGGCGGTGGTGATCTCGGCGTTGACGACGCTGTTTGGCTTCGGCGTGCTGGTGTTCGCGCAGCATCCGGTGTTGCGGACGCTCGGCACGACCGTGCTGCTGGGCATCACGTTGTCGTTCGCAGCAACGCTGATTTTGACGTTATGGTTCACTGACTGGTTTTTGCGACCTCGGCCCGCCAAGAGCATCACTGACCGGTACCGGTATCAGGGGAAGTGGGCGGAGCAATTCGTGTTCTGGAAACTGCGAACGGATCCGATGTTTGCCCAGCTTGACGCAGTGGCGCCCCGGCGAGGGTTCATCCTCGATCTCGGTTGCGGTTACGGGCTGGTGGCGCATTGGCTGGCCGACCGCGCCGCGGAGCGGACGATCCTGGGCGTGGATTACGACGCCAGTAAAGTGCGCGTGGCCCGGCAGTCAGCGCGGGGCCGGCCGCAGGTGCAGTTTGAGGAACGCGATTTGTTCGCGTGGGACTTCCCGGCCTGCGATGCGGTGTTGTTGCTCGATGTGCTGCACTATTGGCGGCCGGAGAAGCAACGCTGGTTGCTGGCGAAAATCCGGCAAGCGTTGCGCCCCGGCGGAAAACTCATTTTGCGCGACGCCGCGCGTGCCGACACGCTGCCACACCGTCGCGTCGAATGGTGGGAACGGTTCGCCACCCGTACCGGCCAAAACAAGACAGTCGAGGGACTGCACTTTCTCACTGTCGAAGAGCTGACCGGCGCGTTGCAGGCTGCGGGTTTCGAGGCGGTAAGCGTGACGCCAACCAGCGGGCGCGACTCGAATCTCTTGATTGTGGCTGCGGTTGGTTCGCCGATCAACGCATCGCGCGGCTGAGCAGCCACAGTGCAATCAATCCGCCGCCGGCCAGCAACATCCATCGGTCCTTGCACCACTGAACAGCATTGGCCAAGACATCCAGCGGTTCCTGAGATTTGGGGGCTCCCACGGGTTCGCTGCTGGCGGAGGCCGCGGCCATGGCTGTCGCCTCACCTGCTTCTGCGCCTTCTTCGCCGGTCGACACCGGAACTTGGGGCGGGGCGGCGAGTTGGATGCCGGTCTGGCTGGCCACTTGGCGTAATTTGGCCGATTTTTGTTGGGTGACGCTCAACTGGCTTTCGATCTGCCAGAGTTGATTTTCAGCATCGGTCAGGCTGGTACGCAGCCCCACCAACTTGGTCTGGGTCTCCATGAAGGCGGCCCCCCGTTCGCCCATGGCTTGATATTGGTTTTCGGTTCCTCGTCTCCTTTGTTGTTGGAGTTTTTGCTCGGCGTCGGTGAGCGCTTTACGGGCTTTGGCCACATTGGCGCGCGCGGTGACAGCGGCTTGCTGGAGTTGGGCCAATTGGGCGTCCACGATGCCGCACATTTTTTGGTACACGGTGGTCAAGAGATCGCGCGCTTCCGTGGTCAAGGCCGGTTGCGTTTTCAAGGCGGCCACCTGTTCCAAGGGCGGGATGGCTTGATCCAGCTTGCCCTGTTCCATCAAGGACCGGGCGGTCTCCAACAATTGGGTACCGCGGTCTTTTTCGGCCAACGCCGCGGCAGCGGCCGCCGGCAACCATTGCCCTTTGTACTTGGCCTCGCCCGCCGCCACGCGGTCGCGTTCGGCTTGCCATGCTTGCATCGTTGCGATGACTTGGCTCTCGTACGGTGAGTTCGGATATAGGGTCAGAAACGCCTGAAACACCTTGTTGATCGTCTCGTCGTATTGGGCCACTGAAAAACTGCGGGACGGGTCGAGCCGCGACTTCAACAGCGTTTGGTAATCCTTCTGCATCTGTGCCTGGCGTTTCTCATCGGCGGTCAGCCGTTTGATCTCGGCAATCTCGGTGCGCGGGATTTCCCGTTTTTGGCGAATTGTGCCGCCGCTAAACTCCACATTGATCGTGACCGAGTAGGTGGTTTCGGCGGTGATGTCGCCTTCCAACACGGTGCCGTCCGTGAGTTTCACCGTATCGGCCGCGCCCGGCAGCGCCCACCCGAGGGCCACCGCGAGGCCGCCGGCCACCCACCATTGCCGCATTGTCTTCATGGTCTGTTCTCCTATTGGCCGCGGGTGATCTGCACCGCGACGTATTGCGTACCGGGCACGCTAAACTTCTTCACTTCGATCGTCACGTTCAGCGCCAGCCGGTGGGCCAATAACACTTGGGCCACCTCGTCGGCCACGGCTTCGATCAATTTGCGGGGCCGTTGCGTCACCACCTGCCGCACCATGTCGGCCACCACGTCGTAGGGCGTCGTGGCCGCCTCGGAGTCGGCGCGCCCCGCGGCGCTCAGATCCCGTTCCAATTCCACGGAGATCAACAGCCGTTGCGGCCGGGCCTGTTCGGCTTCGGTCACGCCAATGTAGGTGTCAATTGCCAGATCCTTGATAATAATTTTATCCATGAGTCGTTGCCTGGTCGGCTAAGACCGCGCGCAATTCACCCAAATCCCGGCAAACCAAATCCGGCCGCATCGCCTGCAGCCGGTCGGCGTGATTGTAGCCGCTGAGCACCGCGCAGGTGTGCACACCACCAACTTGCCCCGCGGCGATGTCGTGCTCCATGTCGCCGACAAACAGCGTCAAGGCAGGATCGAGTTGATTTTCCTCCAAGATATGGTGAATCTTCACCGTCTTGTCCTCGATGCCGATATACGGTTTTGTGATGAACCCGTCCAGCCCAAACCGGCACATCTGCCGGTGATACGTGTCGGGGTCGGCCGAGCTGGCCAGAAACACCGGCCGACCCGTATGTCGGCAAAACTCCAGAAACTCGCGGCTGTGTGGCAACAGCACAATCTCGTCTTGGTGACGGGCGTATTCAGCGAGAAACAACTGCTCGAGTTCCGCCTGGCTGACTTCCGGAATGCGCGGCGCATAGAACGCGCGGATCGGCAGGCAAAACTCCCGGCGAAACTCCTCCAGTGTAAGGGTGGGCCGGCCGCATTGGGTGAACACATGGTTCGTCGTCACCCACACTGGCCGTAAATCATCCACCAAGGTGCCGGACCAATCAAGGATGAGGTTGCGCACGCGCATGCCAGCAGGATATCACAACCCGCAAATCCCCACAGGCCGAATTCGCGCTTGGTTTACGCCTTCTCGTGAATTCGGGGGCTGGTGCGTTGGCGCTTGGCGAGTCGGGCTGTTTTGCGACGACGCAGGCGCCGTTCGATTTTTTCCGCCAGTATGTCCACGGCTGCCAACGGCTCTTTGGCGTATTCCTCCGCGCTCATGTCGCGGCCCGGCAACTCAAACAACACGCGCGCCACAAATTGACGGGGCGAAGGATGGGCGCTGACTTGTCGCAAATGGACCCGCGCTCGCACCGCGCGCGGCTCGTATTGTTCCACCCGGCCGATCTTCTCTTCAATTGCGTTGCGTAGTGCTTCACTGACAGTCAAACCGTCGGCTTGAATCAGGATGTCCATGATATTGTTCCTTGGTTAACTTCCGCGCACATTCTACCACAACATCGGCCCCGCGCCACGGAAATCAACTCCGCCGCCAACTGAACCTCAATCATTGCTGGCGCGCCAGCCCCAAGCCCCTGTCGTGGGGCCGAACGATTTTGAAGTGCGCCGCGCCAGGGCGCTTTGGAGGGAGGTGTGATTCACAAAAGGCGACAGAGGACGGCTTCGCATGTGAGTGCTGCGTAAAAATCGGGCCGGCAGCGGTTAAGGGCGCGAATACCGAGCGGAGACAATGGGGGGGCCAACGGAGATAACGGAGAGTGAAGGTGTGTCTCACAGCCCGACCGGTGAGGTGAAGCAGGCGTGAGGATAAGTCAAATACCTGTCCAGCCCCGTCGGTTGACGTCAGCCGGGGGCACTCCAGTCGTCTTTCCCTTCGCGCACACGTACGCGGTAGCGGTGCTCTGCCGTTCTTCCCGCTTGTTCGCCCGCCGGCAGCGCGCTATGTTCGCGCTGGTCATTCCCATGAGTCAGTTGTCACGTCTCCAGTTGCTGTTGTTGCTAAGCATCGCGCCCAGCGTGCTGGCTCTGCCGCTCCAGCCGGGCGCGTTCCGCCTCGCCCCGACCAACCTCGTCATCACCCTCGCACCCACCGCCTCGTTCCATCCAGTAGATGACGGCGATTTCTTTCTCGGTGCGGACGGCCGCCCCATCCGACTCTGGCGCGTTCCCGGCGAAGTCGCCGTGCGCGCTCACGACGACCGCCCCCCGGCGCGGTCGGCGGTGCGGCGCGCGCAGTTCCGCGGCCGGGGCGGCGTGGACATTGTGGCTACTACCGCCGGCGCTGAGGCCATCGCCCGGGTGCCGTCTGTCCGGTTCGCCTATCCTGTTCTCGTTGAACCGCGTTCCCAAACCCGGTTGTTGCCGACCGACGAGTTGCTCATCCGGCTGGCCGCGGACGTCGTTTTGACCGATATCAGCCAGGACTTGGCGGCGGCAGGGCTGGCGGTGGTCGGGCCGTTATCCCGCGAGACGTATCGGTTGCGACTGACTCATCCCAAGACCAGCGACCCGTTGGCGGTGGCCCGGCAACTGGCGGCGCATCCCCGACTCCGCTGGGCCGCGCCGAATTTCGTCCGGGAACTCCGCTCGGCGAGAGAGCCCAACGATCCGTTGTTTCCGTGGCAACAGTCCTTGCGCAACACCGGCCAGAACGGTGCCGTGGCTGGCGCGGATATTCAAGCAGTTCCGGCGTGGGACATCACGACCGGCACCAACGCGATCATCATTGCCATTTTGGACGAAGGGGTGGACACCAATCACCCCGATTTGGCCCTCGCGCCCGGCGGTTGGGATTTTGCCGACGATGATGACGATCCCACGCCCGGTCCCGGCCACGCGCATGGCACGGCGTGCGCCGGTATCGCAACTGCCCGTCACAACGACATCGCCGTTGCCGGGGTCGCCGGCGGTTGCCGGGTGTTGCCGATCAAAATCACCGACGACACGGGCGGTTTCAGCACCGATGACATCATCGGCACTGCCATTGATTACGCTGCGGCGCGGGCCGATGTGCTGAGTTGCAGTTGGGGTGGTGGCGCTCCCAGCCCGTTCATTGACGACGCCATCCACGACGCCGCCCTCAACGGCCGCGGCGGGAAAGGCTGCCCGGTATTCTTCGCCGCCGGCAACTCGGCCACGACTTGGCTGAGGGCTGAACTGCCCCTCGCTGCCATCAAGGAATTTCTTCTCTCGCTCGGTCGGGAGTGGACCGGCCAGTATTATATCGGCTTCGGCCTGCAAACGGGGGCAGCGCCGACCACCACCAACGACACCCTCCGCCTCGATAACGTCCACTTGCGCGCTTCCGATGGTTATTCGCATTTGTCGTCGGTGTTGCCGGCGGAGCAATTCGAGTGGGACTTTTGGTTTTTCAATCCGCACCAGTGGTGGCTGGCTGGTGATGCGGGCTGGTATCCCGACAGCACGGACACGTTCACCGCCACCGGCGGGGCGCTCTCGCCGACCGCACCTCAGCTCGCCGCCAACCAATGGGCGTGGTTGCTGACGCCGTTGCTCCCGCTGACCGGCTCTGAAACGCTGGCGTTCCAAACCTCGCTCTCGTTCAGCGCCAGCCATGGATTCTACATTTTCCTGTTCGACGCGAGTTACAACGGAGTTGGCTGGATCATCAACGGCTACACGCCGCCCGCCGTGGACACTGCTGTCGGTTACCCCGCCAGTCACCCCGACGCGATTGCGGTTGGCGCATCCACCGACTGCGATTACCGGAGCCAATTCAGCCAGTACGAGGGAGAACTCGACTTCGTCGCGCCGGGGGGCGGCGGCTGGAACCACATCGTCACACTCGACACTCCCGGCCCTGCCGGTTACGCGGAAACCGACGTAACACTCAACTTTGGCGGCACGTCCGCTGCCTGCCCTCATGCCGCGGGGGTGGCCGCGCTGCTGTTGTCGGTCCGTCCTGACCTCACCGCTTCGCAACTCCGCCACCTCATGCGGGCGACCAGCGACCCGATTGGCGGCGTCACTTACACCAACGGCACCAATACGTTTTACGGCTACGGCCGGCTCAACGCCCACCGCGCGTTGTCCCAACTCGTCCCCGACCTCGTCCTGACGCTGACCGCCGCGCCGGAAGCGGTCCACCTCGGCTCGAACCTCACTTACACCGTCACCGTCACCAATCTCGGCCCCGTCACCGCCATCGGCGTCACGCTTACGAATCTGTTGCCGCCAGAGGTGACCTGGCTCAATGCCATTGGTGACTGCGCAACGAATGAACTGGGCCAGGTTGTTTGCGCCTTGGGCAACATCGCCAGCAACACGATCGCCACAGTGACGATGGAAGTGATTGCCGTCGCGCCCGGCTACGTTACCAACACCGCCGTGGTTACTGCAGCCAACCTGGACGCCAATCCTTCCAACAATCTTGCCACTGTGATCTCCACGGTGCCGACCGCTGATCTGGAGGTCAGTCAATTTGCGGTGCCCTTGCCGGCTGCGGCCACATATCCGGTCACGTTCGTGATGACTGTCACTAACCGCGGCCCCACCGCCGCCAGTGCTGTCACGCTCACGGCCGGGGACTTTGTCAGCGACCTCGGCCCGCTGCTCGGCGGCGACTCGGTGACGACCAACCTCACCGTTCTCGTGCCTTGCCTCGCGCCGTCCACCCTCACTAACATTGTGACGGTCAGCGCCGCCGAACCGGATTCCGATCTCGCCAACAACATCCACGCCCTCTTCCTGCCAGTGCTCGCTGATGCGGATTGCGACGGCTTGCCGGATGGGTGGCCGACTCCGCCCAGTGACGATCCTGACGGCGATGGATTGACCAATCAGCAAGAGTTTCTTGCCGGCACCGATCCATGGGACGCCGGCAGCGCACCGCGCATCCAGCAGGTCACGGGGCTTTTCGCGCTCGAGTTCAACAGCGTGGCCACCAAGCTCTACCGGGTCGAGTTCACCGACGACTTATCCGCCAACACATGGAGCAACTTGACGGACACGATGGTCGGCACCGGCGGCCCATTGCGCGTGACCGACCCGGACGCCGCCGATCAACCGCGCCGGTTTTACCGGGTGCGCATGGTGCTCATCCCATGAAGGCCGTTGTCCAACGCGTCGCGCGCGCGACAGTGCGGGTGGACGGCCAGACGATCGGTGTCATTGAGCGCGGCCTGCTGGTCTTGCTCGGTATTGGCCGGACAGACACGCAAACTGATGCCGAATGGATGATTCATAAATTGCTCGGTCTGCGGATTTTCCCTGACGAAGCCGGCAAAATGAACCGGTCAGTGACCGACATTGGTGGCGGGCTGTTGGTGGTTTCGCAGTTCACTTTGTACGGCGAGCTGCGCAAAGGCTTTCGGCCCAGTTTCAGCGATGCCATGCCGGCGGCGGAAGCAGAAAAATTGTATGCCGAATTCATGACCCAACTCCGGGCGGCGACGTCGTTGCCAGTGGCGGAGGGAAAATTTGCCGCCATGATGGAAGTCGAGCTGGTGAATGACGGCCCGGTAACGATTCTGCTGGACAGCAATGTAGGACGAGCGTCTCGCCCGTCCACACCGGTAGGATGGGCGTCTCGCCCGTTCTACGAAAGTGAGCTATGCGTAAACCCACCGAAAAACACCCCGAACCGGCCCTGACCTTCCCTCCCCCGGCCAGCCTGGCCAACGTCACCATCATCCTCGTCGAGCCGGCAGTGCCGGGCAACATCGGCTCAGCCGCACGCGCCATGAAAACCATGGGATTGGCCGACCTGGTGGTGCTCAACGGCCCCGCCGAGTTCGCCGTGCATCCACAAGCGGTGATGATGGGCCACGGGGCTGCAGATGTGTTGCAGCGCGCGCGGCCCGTTGCCACTTGGGCTGAGGCGACGGCTGGTTTGCATTGGTTAATCGGCACCACGCATCGCAAACGACGGGCACAGTTTCCCCAAATGCTCACTGCCCGACAAGCGGCGGCGAAGATCGCCTCGTGCGCAACCGAACACCGCGTGGGGCTGGTGTTTGGTCGCGAGGAAACCGGGTTGACTGATGCCGAATTGCGCCGTTGCCAAGAAATCGCTAGCGTGCCGAGTGCAGCGGCGCATCCGTCGCTGAACCTCGCCCAAGCCGTGATGTTGTTTGCTTATGAAATCTTTCTTGCAAGTTTCGGCGAGGTGCCGACGCCGCCGTTGCGTTTGGCTACCGTGCACGAAGTGGAGGCGACACTGCAACATCTCGGCGCATCGCTGGCCAAGATCGGTTTCCGTCCACATCAAGGCGATGCCGAATCCTTTCTGCGCGCCCTGCGGCGGGTGTTGAGCCGCGCACCATTGGAGAAACGGGACTGCAATGTTCTCCATCGCATCTGTCAGCAGATTGACTACTACGTGGCTCGACACGGCTAGCCAACGAGTCGGGTTCATCGGCGATGGCACTTGGCGGCGAAGCGCCCTTGCCTTCTTGCCTCTGGCGGCGGTTGCCGGTAGTATCCGAGGCAGACGGGGCGCCCGTAGCTCAGTTGGACAGAGCAGCGGATTTCTAATCCGCGGGTCGCGTGTTCGAATCACGCCGGGCGCGCCAATTCACGGGAGCATGATGAAACAGAATAATCGCTCGCAGCCGTGCCGACGCCTGACCGTGGCCATCTTGGCCGGGACGGTGCTGGCCTTGTGGTTGACTGCTTGCGCCACGCCATCACGAACCGGCGGACCTCAGATCGCCACCGGTCCCGTGCCTGACGAGGCGACTGGCTTGGTGGCCCTGGTCAACCCCAGCGCACAGTTTGTGGTGGTGGATTTTGGTGGGCAGCCGGTGCCGGCCATTGGCACAGTGTTGAGCGTGTATCGGCAGGAGACGCTGGTCGGTTCAGTCCGTGTGAGCGAGCCGGTGCGTGTGCGGTTTGCCACAGCCGACATCGTCGCGGGCGCGCCGCAAGTCGGCGATGTGATTCGGTAGCGACGGAACCGACCGGTCCACGACACTCCGCCATGGCCAAGACTTCTGAACCCGAATTCTTCAGCGGTGCGGGGCTGCGTTGGTTGTTGGCGCCGGTGGCTTTGGTATTGTTGACCTTGGCGGCGTATCTCAACTCGTTGCACATCGGGTTTGTTTTTGACGATCCCGACACGTTGTGGCCGGTCGCGCGGTGGGTGCAGGAGAGCCGATGGGGCGAGGTGTTCACGCGGCCGAGTTGGCGGTTGGCGAATGGGACGCTGGTCTACCAACCAATGACGGCGTTGAGCTACGCGCTGGACTATCATTGGTGGGGGCAGAACGCGTTTGGGTATCATCAGACGAACGTGTGGCTGCACGCGTTGGCTGCGATGTTCGCCTACGCCTTGTTCGCGGAGGTCACCAAGCGGCGGGGGTTGTCGTTCACGGCGGCCGCGTTGTTCGCTGTCCATCCAGTCACCACGCATTGTGTGACGCACTTGGCCAATCGCGGGACGTTGCTGGCCACGACGGGGGTGCTGGCCGCAGTGTGGTTGTTTGCCGTGGCGGGTCGGTGGCGGGACATCCGCCATTCGATTGTATTGGCGGGGGCGAGCGGGGCGGCCGGGTTGGCGTTGTTGGCGGGGGCGACGGCGCTGGTGTTGCCGGTGTTGACGGCGTTGTACTTGCTCGCGGTCGAGCCGCAAGCGGGCCGGCGAAGGTGGTTGTGGGTGGGGGGCTGCGCAGTGCTGGCGGCGGTGGTGCTGGCGGTCCGGTTCGTGGTGTTGGATGGCTGGGGGCAAACGACGCCCCCGGAGCCGCTCACTTGGGCGCAACGGCTCTTGGCCACCGTGCGAGCCGCCGGTATCTCGTTTCACAGCCTGGTGGTCCCGTTGCGGCTGCAATTGGCGCATCGGTTGACGGCTGGTCCGTGGGCGTGGCGGCTGGGCGAGTATGCTTTGGGTGCGGCGGTGTTGGCGGTCGCGCTGGTGTTGTTGTGGCGGGCGCGACGGGCGGCGCCAGCGCTTTGGCTGGGCCAGTTTTGGGTGCTGGTCGGGATGGTGCCGGTGTGGGGGTATGCCGGCTGGACCGGCACGTTGGCGGAGCACTGGCTGTATCTGCCGCTGATCGGTATGTTGCTGATCGCGTGCGGGATCGTCGCGCGGTTTGTGCAACGGGTGGAGATCATCAAAATCTCGCCGGGGATGTTGGGTTGTGGGGCGGCAATGGCAGTGGCGCTATTGTTGGTCGGCACGCGCCGCTTCAACGTCGCCTGGCGCGATGACCGGCTTTTATTGGCCCAAGCGGTGGAACAATCGCCCCGCGAGCCGTGGTTGCGCCTGCGCTACGCGCGGGCGTTGACGGCGGCCGGACAGCGGGCTGAAGCCATCGCCCAATACCGACATCTGCTGACATTGGCGCCGACCGTCGCCGCCGCGCACGCCGAATTGGCGCTCGCCCTGACCGAGGCGGGCCAACCGGACGAAGCGTTGGAGCATTTTCGCCGGGCGGTGTGGATGGAGCCGCGACAGGCGCAATGGCAGTTCAATCTCGCCATCGCGCTCGAACAACGCCGGGAGTATGCCGCGGCGATCGCGCATTACCGGCTGGCGTTGGCCGGGCAGGGCGTGTTCGCGCATATCCTCAATAATCTCGCTTGGTTGTTGGCGACCGTGCCGCAAGCGGAATTGCGGGACGGGCCGCAAGCGGTGGCGCTGGCGCGGCAGGCATTGGAACAGGCGGGCGAGCGGGATGTGAACTACCTCGACACGCTGGCTGCGGCGCTGGCGGAAACCGGCAACTTTAACGAAGCCGCCAAGCTGGCCCAAGAGGCCGTCCAATTGGCCACCCTCCGCGGAGAAACGGATTTGGCGGCAACGATTCGGATGCGGCTGAAATTGTATCTCGACCAAAAACCCTACCGGCTGGAACCCTGAGCCGGGTCAGGGCATGTTGTTATTGGTCTGCTCCAACAGCGATTTAGCCGAGGCGCCGATTTTGATGAGCAACGCCACGCCGACAATGGAAATGATGGAAACAATGACGGCGTACTCGGTTGTCGAGTGCCCGGCTCGGCGGCCCCAGCGTTTCCAACGACTCCCGGACTGTTGGATCACGGAATTTTTCCGAGGGCTTGACATGTGACGCAGACATTAACCATTCGCTTGAGAAAATGCAAGCGGCGCAAACCAAAAAGGGGTTGTGCGCGCCGGGCGGTTGGGGCATATTGCTGACGCCATGTTCCAGTTGACGCGACAGGAACAGTTGATCGTGGCCGGACTGGTGGCGGTGCTGTTGCTCGGCACCATCGTCAAGGGATGGCGCGCGCGGCAGGCTGTAATGCCGGCAGCGCCAGAGGTGAATGAGGGTTATGGAAAAAAACAACTTCGCTGACGCCGTGGAGGAAATTGTCCGGTCGAATGGCCGGTACGACCGCGAGACGTACTACTTCGTGCGGGAAGGGTTGGATTACACGCTGAAGATGCTCCACCACGAGACCGGTCGCGGGCCGCGGCACGTGACGGGCCAGGAATTGCTCGAAGGGCTGCGCCGGTACGCCTTGGAACAATTCGGGCCGATGGCCAAGACGGTGTTGGAGTATTGGGGCGTGCGGCGGTGTGAGGATTTCGGCGAGATCGTTTTTCAACTCGTGGGAAAAGGCGTGCTGGGCAAAACGGAACAGGACCGCCCCGAAGATTTTCAGGGCGGCTACGATTTTGACGAGGCCTTCGTCAAACCGTTCCGGCCATCGGCGGCGGTGCCGGTCCGGCGCGAGCGGCCGGCGGCCCCAGCCAAACGCCAGTCCCGCACCACCCACCACGGCAAATTGAGCGGTAGCGCCAGTTGAGTGGTCGAAGCGGATATGCGAACCCATGTTTTGCCTCGGCTGCTCTTTGGGCTGCTGTTCCCAGCAATGACCATCATGGCTTTCAGTGAAACCATCGGCGTTGCGGCAACGCAGAAACGTGTTTTGGACAACGGCCTGACGCTGTTGGTCCGCGAGGATCGTCGTGCGCCGGTTGTATCCGTCCAAGCATGGGTGCGCGCCGGCAGCATCACCGAAGGCCGATGGCTTGGTGCGGGACTGTCACACGTGCTCGAACACATGTTGTTCAAAGGGACAACGCAGCGCGGCATCGCCGCCATTGCCCAAGAGGTCGAAGACAAAGGCGGCTACATCAATGCCTACACGTCCTTCGAGCACACCGTCTATTACATCAACATGCCGGCGGAGAACTGGCAGACGGCCGTGGACATTTTGGCCGATTGCATGATGAACGCCACCATTCCAGCCGAGGAGTTGGCCAAGGAAAAGGAAGTCATCCTCCGCGAGATGGCGATGAACCAGGATGATCCCACCCGTCGGGCCGGCCGATTGCTTTGGGCGACCGCCTACACCACTCACCCCTATCGGCATCCAGTCATTGGTTATCCCGACATCTACAACCAAACCACCCGCGACGATGTGGTGGCTTACTACAAAAAGTTCTACGTCCCCAACAACATCACCTTTGTTGTGGTCGGCGATGTGGTCGCGGCCGACGTAGAAGCCCGGTTACGGGAATCAACGCGCGATTTCAAAATGGGCGCGCTCGAGCCGCCGTTCATCCCGGCTGAACCACCACAACTCAGCACACGGTGCCGGTTTGAAGAAATGCCAGTGCAACATTCCCGCCTGTATCTTGCCTGGCACATACCGGCGGCCACGCATCCCGACGCGTACGCGCTCGACGTGCTCGCCATCATCGCCGGCCAGGGCAAAAGCTCCCGCCTCTACCAGGAGCTTCGCCAGCGACGCGGACTGGTGCATCAGATTGACGCCAATAGCTACACGCCTGCGCACCCCGGCCTGTTCACCGTTCAAGCTCTCGCGGATGCTGGCCATCGCGATACGGCCATCACCGCCATCCGCGAGCAAATGGCCCGTTTCGCGCGCGAACCGGTGGCCGACGATGAGTTGCGCAAGGCGATCAAAATCACCCTCAGCAGCCACCTCGACAAATTCAAGACGATGGAAGGTCAGGCGTCGGACCTGGCCTATAACGACATTTTGACCGGCGACCCCAACTTCGCCGAACAATATCTGGCCCGCATCCGCCAGGTCACTGCCACCGACCTGCAACGCGTCGCCGCCCGATATTTCACCGACGCGAACCTCACCATCACCTCGCTCGACCCCATCGGCACGGCTGCACCGCAAGCGGCGACTGCGCCAGCGGGCGCAGACATTACGATTCAGAAATTTGAATGGCCGAACGGTCTGCGCTTGCTCGTTCGTGAAGACCCGAAACTGCCGACGGTGGACGCGCGAGTGGTTTTCAAGGGAGGCGTGCTGGCGGAATCCCCCGATAACAACGGCATCAGCAAACTCACCACTCGCATGTTACTCAAGGGCACGGCCACGCGTACGGCCGAAGAGATTGCCACCGCGATCGAGTCGGTGGGGGGCGACATTCAGTATTTTGCCGGTCACAATAGTTGCGGCGTTTCCACCCATGCGTTGAGCGAGGATTTGCCGTTGGCGATTGAGCTTTTGGCCGACGTGCTGTTACATCCCGCCTTCCCTGAGGAAACCTTGGGACGGGAACGGGAGGTGCAACTGGCTGAGATCAAAGCCGAACAAGATCAAATCCTGCCGGCCGCTCAGCAGGTACTTCGGGAAGCGCTCTACGCGCAACATCCCTACCGGCTGAATGTCAACGGCACCGCCGCGACGGTCGCCCGCCTCACCCGCCATGACCTTGAACAGTTTCATCGACAACTGGTCGTGCCGAGCAACCTCGTCGTCACTGTCTTTGGACAGGTCCGCGCCGACGAAGTGCGCCAAGTGATTGACAAACATTTCGGTGCATTACCCGCGGCGCCGCTCCGGCTGCCGCCGACGAAGCCGGAAAAGCTCCGCGCCACGGTCCGTCGGCAGGAAATCAAGCCCAAAGAACAAGCCGTGTTGCTCGTGGGTTTCCCAACAGCCGACCTTTACAGTCCGGACCGGTTTGCGTTGGAATTACTCGACGAGGTGTATTCGGGCATGGGATCGCGGTTGTTTCTGCGCATCCGCGAGGAATTGGGACTGGCGTATTACGTCGGCGCCTATCAACTGATCGGCCTTGAGCCGGGCTACCTCGCGTTTTATGCCGGCACGACTCCCGCCCAAGTGCGAACCTGCGAACGCGAACTGTTTGCCGAATTGGAGAAACTCCAGACCGCCGGCATCAGCGCCGCTGAATTAGAGCGGGCCAAGAACAGCTTGATCGGCCAGCGACGGGTGCGGTTACAGAATAATGCGGAATTGGGGTTGCAAACTGCGTTGGACGAATTGTACGGGTTGGGGTACGATTTTTACCGGCAACTGGAATCTCGTTACCGTGCAGTGACGCTCGACGACATTCAGCGGGTGGCGAGAAAGTATTTGGCCAGCCAACCGCACGCCGTCGTCGTTGTTCGTCCCGCAGAGGAGTAAGGTTATGGCAGAAGTTCAAAAAGACAAAGCAGGTTCACGCGAGGACACGTTACGGTTTCTCGAGATGGTGGGGTTGTTCAGCACCCAAGCCATGATTGCGCTCGGCAAACTCACCAACCCGGTCACGCAGAAAACCGAAAAGAATTTGCCGGCGGCCCGGCTTTTTATTGACACGCTGGAAATGCTCGAACGCAAAACCACCGGCAACCTCACCGCAGACGAAACAAAGGTGCTGCAGGCAACGTTGACCGACCTCCGACTCAATTACATTGAAGAAGCCCAAGCACCCGCGCCGGCAGCGGGATCGGTATCCTCAACCGCCGCTTCGGAAGAGTCCAAAGTCAAGTTCCAGAAAAAGTACGACTAAGCCCGGTCAGTCGCTGGCAGCCCTTTTCTCCTTCCGTTCCATCCACCAAGTGATCCAGATGCAGACCTCAAAGAGCAGGGCCATTGGCACGGCCAGCATCGCCATGTTGAACGGATCGGTCGTGGGCGTAATGAAGGCGGCGACAATCATGATCAGTACGACCACATAGGGCCGCTTCGTTCGCAGGAATGTTGCGCTCACAATCCCCAATTTGGCCAGCAGCAAGACCACCATCGGCAACTCGAAACAAACACCAAACGCCAAGAGCATGTGGGAAACAAACGCCACATAGTTATCAATCGTCCATTCGGAGCTGATACCGAGGTAGTTGTTGTAATCAATGAAGAATTTCAATCCCGCAGGGATGACGAAGAAATAGGACAAAGCTGCTCCTGCGAGGAAGAGCAGTGCGCCGGCTGCGAACGACGGAAACAACAATTGCTTTTCCCGCTTGGTCAACGCCGGCAGAATGAACTCAGCGAGATAGTACAACAAAAACGGCATGACCAGTACCAACCCCGCGTACAGGGCGAGTTTCATCGCCAACGCGAAACCGCCGGTCACTTCGAGCGTCCGCAGAAATGGTTTGGCGTCGCCGGTGACCCGTTGGAGTGGCCAAATGATGGCCGTCAGCAACTGCCGGGCAAACGCGAAACTCAAGATCATCCCCACCAACAGCGTGCTGACCATTTTGATCAGCATGAACCGGAGATCTTCGAGATGCTCCAAAAACGGTTTGACCGCCTGCTCGTCGTCTGGGGGTTCAGGCGTGGTCAACTCGTCAAACTCGCGGGGTTCGCTCATGAGGCAAAAACGAAACCGCCGCGCGAACACTGATTAACGCAGGTTCCGCGGCGGGGCCGACATTGTTCCGTTCTCAGGCTGTCTTTTCAGCTTCGTTCTTCTTGGCCGGAGCGGCCGGTTTAGCCGGCGGCTCGGCTTCCAACTCGGTCTGCACGTCGCGGACCGCTTTCTTGAACTCCTTCACCCCTTGGCCCAGACCTTTCATCATCTCGGGAATCCGCTTGGCCCCGAAAAGAATCAGGATCACCAGCACGATCCAAAAGATTTCCCAACCGCCTAAACTGCCCATGTCATCCTCCTTTCTTGTCGTCTCAGCCTACGGCGCGGCCTCGGGCTTGTCAATCACGACTCGGTCCTCGGCGGATCAGTTGGCCAACACAAACTCGCAGCGGCGGTTTTTCGCCCAGGCGGCTTCGTCGTGACCGAAATCCGCGGGCCGTTCTTTGCCGAAACTGGCCGTGGTGATCCGGCTTGGATCCACGCCCAGTTGCACCAATTCATCGCGGGCCGCCTGGGCGCGGCGTTCGCCCAGCGCGCGGTTGTATTCGGCCGTACCGCGCTCGTCACAATGTCCCTCGATAATCAGCCGTTTGGTATTGCCCCGCAAGGCAGCCGCCACGGCTTGCAATTTCACCAGTTCACTGGGTTTGATCCGTGCGCTGTCGTAGTCAAAATAAACGGGCTGAAACTCGCCGCGTTGCCAATCGCCCATCGCCATGGGCCGCGCCCCGGCGACAATATCAGTTCCGCCCAGTGGCGGCACACTCGTTTCGGAAGTGGTGCTGCCGCCGGCGGTGGTCGGCGCCTTCTGCCAAATCCACCGCCCATTTTTGCAGCCGGTCACGCTGCCCACGACCAAGACGGCCACGACCATCATTGTGATCCGGGCCAATTCCTTGCTCTTCATCGGTGTCATCCTCCTTGCGAATTGGTTATTGAATTCTTTTTTTTTATGGTCCCCACGAGGGCTCGGAAGCGTCCCCATCCACAGCGGGCAACTGTACTTGCTGGTTCGCCAAAACGTCAAGCAGATACAACCGGCTGCGCCTCTGCTGGGTTTTCGTGAACACCAAGTGCCGGCCGTTAGGCGCCCATGACGGGTCCTCGTTGTCTGCCCCATCTGCAACGACCGGCCGCACGCTCCCCTGCTCGCGGTCGTACACCCCGATCTGAAACCGACCGCCCACCCGTGATGTCAACGCCAACATCGGGGGCAGGTTTGATCCCGCCGGTGGCCGTGACCAATCCGGCTCGGTGTTGTACGACGGGGAGACGGTCAGGCGTTGGGGCTCGCCGCCGCTGTGGTGGATCAGATAGATTTGTGGCGTGCCGCGGTCGTCGCTGACGTAGGCAATGCTCTGCCCGTCCGGTGACCAGACGGGCGACGACTCCGCGCCGCGCGTTCGGGTGAGCCGTTGCAGCCCCCGTCCGTCGGCGTCCATCGTGTACAATTCGGGATTGCCGTCCTTGCTCAAGGTTAGCGCGATGCGCAAACCGTCAGGGGAGAACGCCGCTCCCGTGTTCAACCCCGGATACCCTGCCAGCCTTCGCCGTTGCCCGGTGTACAAATCCACCTCCAACACATCCGGGAACCCGCTCTTGTAACTCGTGTAGATAATCTTCCTACCGTCGGGCGACCACCGTGGCCGGACGCTGATGCTCTTGTCGTAAGTCAACTGGCGGACATTATGTCCGTCGTAATCCATCACCGCGAGTTCCTTCGCGCCGCCGCGCCGCCAAACAAACGCAATTTGCGTTTGGGCAATGCCCCGCTGGCCTGTGATGGTCTGGACAATGTCATCGCTGATGCGGTGCACCAACCGCCGTAAATCCTGCTGGCTGCCCGAATAGACTTTGGAAAGCACCGCCCGTCGCGTGGCCCGGGTCAACACCACGCACTCCACTTGACAGTGGTTGCCATTGGCACGCACGGTACCCTGTTGGATAAACTCCGCTTCCGCCGCCGTTCCAAGTGAAAAATACCCCGACAACTGCAGGTCATTCTTCAGCACCTCCGTAACGCGGACCGCCAGTGTCGCGTCTCCCACGAAGCCGGTTACTGCGAATGATCGTTTCTGTGCTCCGGGCACCGTTACCGTCACTTGCGCCATCGCCACTGTCGTGACTGCCCACCACACCAGCCAGCCTTTTAGGATCCTCATGTCAGCCCTCCAATTGAAAGTTCACTGTAATCTCCACCGGGTCACCCCGCAAATCGTTCGGCACCGGCTCCAAACGCGTAACACGGCGTGCTGCGGCCAGGGCTGTTTCGTCGAGTTGCCGATTGCCCGACGTGCTCTGCAATTTCACGTCCACAATCCTCCCATCCCGCGCCACACGGATCAGCACGGTGGCCATGAGTTTCCGATCCCAATTGGCGGCTGCCGGAGGTCGCTCCCACGCCTCATACATCCGGTCGTGGATGTGCTGGTAATACCACCAGTGCCGTGTCCCCTGGCCCACGCCGCCGACCACGCCATTGGCCGCGCCGTCGGGTGAGCCGGGCCAACCGTACCGAATTTTCCCATCGCCGCCGCCGGCGGGTTTGTTGTCACCGTATGGCGTGCCACCGGCGGTCCCGCCACCCGCCAGAAGCGCTTTGGCGAACTTGGCACGGATGTCCGCCGCCGTCGCGCCCGTGCTGCCGGCCGCGCCGGTCGTTTTGCTGGGAGTGGCCGATGGAGTGGTTTTTGGCGCGTCCGCCGGTTTCTTGGCCGCGGGCGAGGTTTTGGCGACTGGTGCAACTGTTTTTTTTGGCACCAAGACTTCACCGGGATCGGTCGTGACGGCTGGCGGTGCTTTCGGCGCTGGGGCGGGTTTTCCCTCAGGCGTAAATGTCGCCTCGGTCGGGCCGGGAAGCTCGGGGATGGGCGGCGCCGCTGGGGGCGACCATGCGCCGCGCCCATGACCGGGACCTCCGGGTAAATCCCCCAAAATATCGGCCGGCACGACCAATTCCACCATCGTGGCCCGGGCGTGACTGGTGCTGCTCCAGAACCGTTCGGTCACCACCACGCCAGCGATCAACGCGAGGTGCGCCACGCATGCCAGCGTGAAATTGCGCCGCAGCGACTGTTCGACTGAAGTCATGGGCGAGATGGTTTTGAGGGTAGTTCTTCCTGGGTCAGCAAAGCGATTCGTGTGATCTTCGCCGCGTGCAATTCCTTCAACACCTCCATCACCGCTCCATAATTGTTCGCTTCGTCTGCTTTGACCAGGATGGTGACCGGTGGGGTGACTTTGGCCAGCCGTTGCAACTCCGTCCGCAACGCCGCCACGGGCAATGCCATGTCGTTGAGAAACACTTTGCCGGTGCGATCCACCGCCAGTGTGCGGGTCTGTTCGCGTTTGATGGTGTCGGTCGTGCCTTTGGGCAGATTGATGTTCAGCCCGTACTCAACCACCGGGAAAAAGATGATGACCGCAATGAACAACTGCATGAACAAGTCCACCAACGGCATCACGTTGATCTCGCCCAGCTCGGGCAAGTGCCCATAGCGTCGTCCCCGATGTGTGGCGCGGCTCATGTCAGCGGGTCGCGTAGTTGTGTTCGATGGCCCCGACAAACTCGTCGGCAAACGATTCCATCATCATCGTCTGCTGTTTGATTTGTGCAGCCAGCCAGTTGTAGGCAAACAACGACGGCACCGCGACGAGCAACCCGACCACCGTCGCCAGCAACGCCGCCGAGATTCCCGGCGCCACCGCACCGAGCCGCACCGTGCCCTGTTCGCCCATCGCCGCAAACACACTCATCACGCCCCACGCGCTGCCGAGCAAACCCAGAAACGGGCCGCCCGTCACTGCTGTCGAAAGAATGCTCACGTGTTGTTCGAGTTTGATCACCTCGGTGTCAATCGCCCGTCCCAGTGCCCCGCGCAACGTGTCCAGGTTCACCGCGCCCCGCTCTGCCACGTCCACTTCCGCTTCCGCCACGGCGAGCTGCGCTGCGGTGCTGAGTGATGAGAAGTTGCCGGCCCGACGTCCTAGCCTTGTACCATTGCCGAACTGTGAAGACACCTCTTCCGCCCCCATGCGGTAAATGTTGTAGAAGGGACACTCCGGCAGTTCGTAGTTATTGATAAACAAATGCAGCGGATCGCGCTCGCGACGGAATTGCGCCAAAAAATTCTCCCCACTCATGCGGGCACGGCGCAATTGCTGCCACTTGGTGAGCATCACCGACCACGTGAGCGCCGAGCCAAGACACAGCACCATTACAATGACTTTGCCTTGCAGGTCAGCCTGTTGAAAGGCATACAACAAACCGCCCGTGGCCAGAACGGCATTCATGTCCCCATCCTCCTTGTATCCGACGGCCCTTGGAACCGTCACGGATACTTATACAACCTCTTCCGACCGGGTCAATGCTTTTCGCCGTCAAACTGCCAGTTTTTCGCGAATCACCGCCACCGCTTGGACGGGGGGCACGAGCGCCGCTTCCGTTTCGCACCGCGCTTTAACCTCCACACCGCCTTTGGCCAGCGATTTCTCCCCCACCGTCACCCGCACCGGGAAACCGATCAGGTCGGCGTCGTTGAACTTCACCCCCGGCCGGTCGGGCCTGTCGTCGAGAATTGCCTCCACTCCGGCATCCAATAACTCCCGGTAAATCTCCTCGGCGACTTCCATCGTTGGTCCGTGGTTGATATTCAACGGCAACACCGCCACCTCGTACGGCGCGACACTGCGCGGCCACACAATCCCCTTTTCGTCGTGGCACTGCTCCACAATGGCCGCCACGCACCGGCTCACGCCGATCCCGTAACACCCCATGATCATCGGCCGGCTTGCGCCCTTTTCATCGAGATAATTTGCGCCCAACGCCACGCTGTACTTCGTGCCGAGCTTGAACACATGCCCGACCTCAATGGCGCTATCCACCCGCAAGATCCCGTCGCATTTGGGGCATCCCTCGCCCGTCTGCACCATCCGCAGATCCACCCACTGAGCCACGGTGATGTCCCGCTCCACATCCACACCCCGCACATGGAACTCATTTTCATTGGCCCCGGTTGTCATCCCGGTCGCCCCGCGCAACGTTGCATCGGCAATCACCGGTATCTGCCTCACCCCAACCGCGCCGAGACTACCAGGCAACGCGCCAAGCGCCGCCCGAATTTCATCGGGATGTGCTGGCCGCGCCGTTGCGGCCGGTATCTTTGCCTCGTTCAACTCATCGCAGCCGTGCACAAGCAACAACGTGATCTTCCCATCGAGCACATACACCAACGTTTTAATCTGTCGCTCGGCCGGCACGTTGAACGGCGGCTTTGTCAAATCCTCAATCGTCCGCACTCCCGGTGTTGCAAACTTCGCGGGATGGGCGACTCGCTCCTCCGGGGGTACCGGGCGCGATGTCGGCCCGATTACCCGCGACGTTGCCTTCTCCAAATTTGCCGCGTACCCGCACGTCGCGCAGCACGCCACACGATCCTCACCGGCGGGCGATACCACCATGAACTCATGCGACGAACTCCCGCCCATCGCCCCGCTGTGTGCCTCCACGTCAATCGTCCGCAACCCGCAACGGGCAAAGATGATTTTGTAGGCTTCATACATCGCCTGATAACTGCGATCCGCTCCGGCCTCATCCACGTCAAAGCTGTACGCGTCCTTCATGATGAACTCTTTGACGCGGATCAGTCCGAATCGGGGCCGCGGCTCATCGCGGAACTTGGTCTGAATCTGGTAAATGTTCTTGGGCAGTTGCTTGTACGATCGAATTTCTGCCGCCGCGAGTGTTGTGACAATCTCCTCGTGGGTCGGCCCGAGCACAAACGCCCGGTCCGACCGGTCTTTCACCTTGAACAAAATTTCA
The DNA here is from genome assembly GCA_937927265.1 of uncultured Verrucomicrobiae bacterium. Classification (GTDB taxonomy): domain Bacteria; phylum Verrucomicrobiota; class Verrucomicrobiia; order Palsa-1439; family Palsa-1439; genus CALBCO01. The sequence continues at coordinate 24,973 of CALBCO010000135.1, forward strand.
TCCAGCGTGGTGGCCCGGCCCGTCTGCTCCCAAATCTCGCGTGGATGCAACGCCGGCATCAACACCTCCAGCGCACCGGCCCGGTCCATCTCTTCGCGGACAATCCGCTCGATTTTCTTCAACACCCGAAAGCCCAGCGGCAAAAACGTGTACACCCCCGCCGCCAACGGCCGGATCAACCCGGCCCGCAGGAGTAATTGGTGCGACGGGATCTCCGCATCTTTGGGAACTTCGCGCAATGTGGGAATCAATGCCTGTGACCATCTCATAATGCGGCAAGCATTACCGGCCCGCGCCAGTCAACTCAAGCCCAATTGCTCATCGGCCAGCAGTCCCCACCCCACCACGTCAGAAGATGGTCGTGGCGAAACCAAACTTATGGACGTTTGTCCTAGCCATGATCCCGGCCGCTTGACTGTGGTGGATACACGACATCTGCCCGCCGACTCTTGCTGGTTATCCTCTGGTCCTCCCACTGATTCAACCCCCCCCCAG